>CALVEX010000074.1 GCA_944326655.1 Candidatus Gastranaerophilales bacterium
GGCTCTGCACCCCGCATTAACTTCGGGTCAAGGGATTGCAATTCCCCGTGGAGCACGGCTGATTATAGTATAACATAAAAATTTTAAAATTTTTCAATCTGTTTTTCTTCTTCTTTTTTTTATTTTATAGACATTTGGCGAATGTAAAATTTCTCCTGAACAGGGTAATAATAGAGTTGAAAGGAGATACAATGGAAAGACTTGATTTATACAGATGTGAAATCTGCGGTAATCTTGTTGAAGTAATTCTTGCAGGCTACGGAGAACTTGTTTGCTGCGGACAGCCGATGAAAAAAGTCAGCGGGCAGAAACGGGAAGAAGCTATTTTTGAAAAACATATTCCGGTTTTTGTAAAGAATGAAAACAACGGTGATGAGGTCAGGGTCGGTGAAGTTTTGCATCCTATGACTGACGAGCACTATATTATGTTTATTGAAACAATTTCCGAAGATAAAAACCATGTTCAGCTGCAATATCTTCATCCGGGGGATGAACCTAAAATGATTTTAGAACATAAATTAGGCAAGACACTTGCCAGAGAATTTTGTAATTTACACGGACTGTGGGAGGGACAAAGTGATTAACGAAAAGGTAGAAAATATATTAAATTCACAAATTAATAAAGAATTTTATTCGGCTTATCTTTATCTTGCCATGTCGGCTTTTTTTGATGAAATAGGGCTATACGGATTTGCGAACTGGACAAAAGTTCAGGCTAAAGAAGAAATGGATCACGGTATGATTTTATTTGATTACATAATCGAGCGTGACGGAACTGTAAAACTTGACCAGATTTATGCTCCTGAAAGAGATTTTCAAAATCCGCTTCAGGTTTTTGAAAAAATACTTGAGCACGAAAAATTTGTAACGGAAAGCATTAACTGTGTTGCATCTATGAGTGAAGATGAATGCGACCTTGCAACACGTCATTTTATTAACTGGTATATATCCGAACAGGTTGAAGAAGAAGCAAATGCAAGAGATGTCATTACAAAGCTTAAAATGTTCGGAGATGACAAGGCTTCTTTGTACCATCTTGATCAGGATTTGGCTAAACGGGAATATAAAGCACATTCTTACAAATAAACTTCGGCGGGAAAATTTATTTCCCGCTTTTTTAATTATTTCGATTTTGTAAAGAATTTGTCCGAAAATTAAAAATAGCGTATCATATAAAGTATGAATAACGGTAAAGTAGTAGTAGTTGATGATGAAAAAATAGTTACCTCGGCATTTAAGGCTTTATTTAAGGTCGAGGGTTACTCTGATGTACATTTATTTAATTCCCCGAAAGACGCTCTGGAGTTTTTAAAAGAAAATGTTCCGGATCTTATTATTTCAGATTTTATGATGCCTGATATGAATGGTTTGGAATTTTTAACTGAGGCTAAAAAACTTTATCCCGAAGTGAGTATGATTATGCTTACCGGTTACGCTGATAAGGAAAATGCAATAAAGGCCATCAATGAAACAGGGCTTTATAAATATATTGAAAAGCCATGGGACAATGATGATTTGATGATGAATATCAGAAACGGTATTGAAAGAAGCCATTTACTTGAAAATCTCAGGAACAAGATAAATGAACTTGAAGATGCTAAGCACAAACTTGAGGATTACTCGCAAAATCTGGAAAAAATTGTTGCTGAGCGTACGGCAGATTTGTCTGAAGCCAATAAAAAACTTTCAGGCATAATAAATTATTGTGCTGACGGTATTATAATAGTAAACGGCGAAGGACGGATTTTACAGGTAAATCCGGCTTGTGAAAATCTTGTCGGATTGTCGGAAAAGACTTTATGCAAGAAAAAATTTCAAGAAATTGCATATTCTACAGTAAAAGAATTAAACTCTTCAAAAGATAACAAATCAGGAGAAATATTCGGACTTGGAAGCGACACATCAGAAGTTCTTTTGCGTGACTATTATATTGTCAATTCACTTAGCGGCGTTCATACTCCCGTAGAGATTAGTTTTGCTGCAATCTCAAATGACAGCGATAACAATTTTGATAAATTTGTCGGGGTTATAAGGGATGTAAGTGTTCAAAAAGAAACAGAAAGATTAAGGGATGATTTTATAGCAACATTAACGCATGATATGAGAACTCCGCTTCTTGCTGCTATTCAGACTTTAAAATTTTTCCTTGACGGTGCAATAGGAGATTTGGAAGAGAAACAAAAAGTCCTATTATCAACAATGCTCCAGAGTAACGAAGATTTACTCGGGCTTGTAAATGCGCTTTTAGAAGTTTACAGGTTTGAAAGCGGCAAACTGACTTTGTGTAAAACTGCTTTTCCTGTAAAAGATCTTGTTGATCAGTGTTATTCAGAATTAAAACCGCTTGCTGATAAAAAAGATTTAAAATTCAGCGTAACATTTGAACTCCCGGATGACCTGCATATTTACGCTGACAGGGCGGAAATAAAACGTGTTATTACAAATTTATGCGGAAATGCAGTGAATTATACAAACAAGGGCGGAGAGATTTCTGTCTTTGCAAAAGAACAAAATAATGACTTTATATTTTCCGTTTCCGATAACGGCAACGGAATTCCACAGTCGGATATTCCAAATCTGTTTAAAAGATTTTCACAGGGGACGGCAAGAAAACGTTCTACCGGAACAGGACTCGGCCTGTATTTATCAAGACAGATTATAGAAGCCCATAACGGGAAAATATGGGTTGACAGTAAAATAAATAAAGGGAGTGAATTTTCGTTCCTTTTAACAAATGTTGTAACGGATAGTAAAGTTAAAGAAAGACAGGTTTCTAATGGCTAAAAATATCAGAGTTTTGATTGTTGAAGATCATGATATGGCACGTATGGGGCTTTCTGTGATATTGAGCAACAACCCTAATATTGAAATAGCGGATATGTGTGCGGACGGGCTTGAAGGTGTTGAGAAAGCTCTTGAATTACGCCCTGATGTTGTTATTATGGATATAGGTCTTCCGACTATTGACGGAATTGAAGGTACAAAAAGAATTAAGTCTTCTAATCCTGATATTAAAGTTCTAATGTACACTTCTCGCGAAGGAGAAGACGATATTTTTGATTCATTTCAGGCTGGTGCTGACGGGTATATAACAAAAGGAGCAACATCTGAGCAGACAGTTGCGGCTGTTACGGCAGTGTCGGAAGGCGCAGGATGGCTTGATCCTGCTATAGCAAAAGTTGTGCTTACAAATATCAGACGTTCAAATGATTACACTGAAAAACGCGGGGAAATAAATTATAAACTCGGTAAAAATCTATACGGGTTGACGGAACGTGAAATGGAAGTACTTGCGTTGATTGTAGATGGTCTCACAAACCCGCAGATAGCAGAAAAACTTGTTATTACTATATCTACAACAAAAACGCATGTTCACAGTATTTTACAGAAACTTTATGTTAATTCCCGTTCAAAAGCGATTTCAATGGCAATGAAGGAAGGTTTAGTCTAGTATGATTTATGCTCTGCTTGCTATTGCAGCTGCTTTTTGTGCTTATATTCAGTGGGGTGACGAAATTCCTCTGCCAAATTTTGATGACGCCAATCAAAAAGAAGCAAAATATATTCATAAAGTGAATAAAAAGGCGGAAAAAGAAAAATTTGAAAGAACAAAATTAAACAGACATCCATCAGGTTTTATGACCGTTGAAGAATATGAACAGCTTTCGGCGCCTAAAGACAGAATGACTGTTGAGGTTGATGTGCCTAAGGTCCCGACCCCTGCGGATATGATTTATGTTCCTCAGCCGGAATACCGAATTGCAAAATATAATAATCCACCGGGTGTTGCTGAAATATCTCTGACAAAGACTTTTTATGAAAAACGTCAGCAAAACGCACAAGGGATTGTATCGCCTGATTTTACAAAACTTGTTTACCCTTCTGTTTATTACTATCCGGACAGCGCATCAACAGCGTGCGATTTGTTTGTTATCAATTTGGAAGAGGCTAAATCAAACCTTCATAAAATCCTTACGGCAAATGTAATACACAGAGTGTCGGAGCCGATATTGTCGACAGATAAAAATATAGATAACTACTTTACATTCAGAACATTAACCCCTGTTGATTTTTCCGCTGACGGCACAAAACTTCTGGTAAAAGAAAAAATCGGGAATACAAAAGACGGTATCTGGAAAACAACTCCTGTTGTTTATGATTTTACGAACAATGTTTCTTACAGCCTCGTTGAAGTCAGGGATGCCATTGCATATTACTGGGATGAAAATCAAGGTTTGGATCTTGAAGATAAACGCTGGGATATTTATCCGCTTGGTTTTGCGGCTGACAATCCCGATTGGGTAGTTGTAAATGCTTATGCATATACGGGCGATACTCCTGTTAATCTCGGCACCTGGACTGTAAATTATAAAGGGGAACAGTCCCGACTGATTACATTTAAGACTGATACCGTAAATATAAGCATGAACGGATATAAACTTGTAAAAGAAGGTGTTGTTTCTCCTGCTATTACAGAAAAAGAAGAAGAACAGCTCAAGCGTATAGAAAAGGCAAATAATAAAAAGAAAAAAGAGGAAGATAAGGCTTATGTAAAAGATCTTGAAGCTTCTTACAAAGCTAAAATAAAAGAGATGGATAAAGAATTTAAAGAGCAGCAGGCGGATTATAAGTTAAGAAAACGAATTCAAGGCTCGACTTCCGGCGATGAAATTCTTATTAAATATAACGAAATAAAAGAACAGCAAGCCCAAAAAGAACAGGAACGTCTGGAAAAACTAAAGCAAAAAGAGTTAAAACGTCTGGAAAAAGAACAATTAAAACAACAAAATCAGCAAAATAATACCTAAAAGATTTAAGATGCTTTTTGTTTTAGTGAGACGGGGGAGACGATAGGGCGGGCTATAAGTTCGTATCGGCAGCGTTGCACTGCAAGAGATTCCTGCAGAAATTTCACTACTCTGCGATTGCCACGGTCGCTTCACTCCCTTGCAATGACATATTTTTTTACACGGGCTCTGACCGCAGATAATCTGCCAATAGCTCGTTTTTTTCTTTTCTTGTTAAATGTTTTATCCTGAATTCTTCTCTCATAGCATCAGACTTGTTGTCAAATTCTTTTGCGTAAACTATTTTTACAGGTTTATTTGCCCGCGTATATTTAGCACCTTTCCCTTCACAATGTTGTTTAAAGCGCTTTTCTAAATCATCAGTATATCCGCAGTAATATGTGTCGTTCTCAGTAAGAAGCATATACGTAAAATATTTTTTATCCATAATGATTTAATAAACAAAAATGGCGGTTTTGTGTACCGCCGTTTAATGTATTTCTTTTTCTTTATAACCTTTATAACTAAACCTAGCAAACTGATGAAAAGCCTCCGCCGCCACCGCATGAACCGCCGGATGCCGCTCCTGAAAAGCCTCCGCATGAACCGCCGCCGGTAAATGAAGAGCCGGATGAAAAACTTGTAGAGGTTGAAAGTGTTGAAACCGCATTTGAAAAACTGCTCAAAAATCCTGAGTATGCAACTGTCTCTCCTGATGATGCATATTGGGTATAATCAACAGAAAACGGATTATTAGTAGAAAATTCATCATATGTATTTGTTTCAAAAAGACTATGAAATTGATTCATTGCAAGTGATCCTGCTGTTTCAATTGATTCTGCCGGTTTTGTACTTCTTATGTTATTTGTCCGTTCTTCTGAAGATTTTGCTAAAATACCGTTCATTCTTCAAACTCCTCGTTCTCGTGTCTTACATTTATATAAACAATTTTTTTTTTGTCATATTTCAGCATGCGCCTTGTTTGTTACATTACTTAACAAAGATATCGATCCATTGATTTATATACTTAAAACCGGTGATTGATGTTAATTTACACGACATACGTTATTGTATAAATGTAGAGGACTAAAAGGATATGTTGAAAAAGATTATTCTTATATTGGCTATTACGGGCGGGTTATCCGCATATGCTGCTGATAATTATCTAAATTCAGTGATTATTGATAATGCAGACGGCAAAACATCTGTTGTTCTGCGCTCAGACAGCATTGCAAAAGTAAAAAAAGAGATTGAATCTCCTGATAAAATTATATTGTCTATAAAGGGAATTTCCCAGTCACCTGACATAAATACGCTGTACAAAAATACATCAGGTGTGAACGGGGTTGTTATTCAAAATGAGGGAAACAATGACATTAAAGTTTATATAGATGCCCCCGGAATTTCAAAGGCAAATGTCGTTTTTGACACCCCAAATTCTTCACCTGTGACAGTTGTAAGTCCGGCAAGCGAGCAAAAAGTTTTATGGAGTATAATTTCTGTAATTTTGCTGCTTGCAGTAATGCGTTCTGCAAAAAATGTAAAAGAACCTCTTAAAAAGAGCCGTGAAGAGCTCATAAAAGAACGTGAAATGGCTTTATACAAGAATTTTCAAAAAGAAGTTGCGGCCATGCCAAGTATAAATTACAAATTAAAAAGCTATAGCAAACATGTTCTTAAAGGGGAAACTTTAAGGCATTACGGTGAAAATCCCGCAAAAGTAAAATTATAAAATTTACCTACAAAAACTTTTCTATCATTTCTGT
>CALVEX010000075.1 GCA_944326655.1 Candidatus Gastranaerophilales bacterium
TCTTTCCGGATGCGGTAAAAAAAGGTATTGACGGGTTTTTAACAATACGCATGGAAGATATGTTCTATGCAATGATTAATGCGATAAAAGAACTCGATACACGTATTACAGCACTTGAAAAGGAAAAACAGCAGCTTAAAGAGATTCTGAAACAAGTTCAGAATGACAATAAAGAGTTGAAGTCACTCCTCAAGCAGTCTCAGGAGGACAACAAGAAGCTTGAAGCGCGGTTGAAAGCACTTGAGGCAAAAGTTAAATAAAGTTTGTTTATTCAGAAAATAAGCGGCTGTTTCTACGGTTCGCTTACTTTCATTCCTATCCCGCACTAAATGTGCGGGTTTTTCTATGTCATTGCGAGGGAGCGCAAGCGACCGTCGCAATCGCAAAGTTGCAAAACCTCACCCCTCCCTCTCCTTAAAAGGAGAGGGAGCAGAGAAGCGTCCTCTCTCCTCGGGAGAGAGTTAGAGAGAGGGCTGGTTTAGGAAGCTAGGAAGATAAGAAGATAAGAGGGTAGGCTGTTATCGACAAGCAAAGCCTGCAAAATAAAACATGTCATTGCGAGGGAGCGCAAGCGGCCGTCGCAATCGCAAAGTTGTAAAAATTCGATGGTGTTGCGATTACCACGGCACTGCCATCCTCGTAATGACATGTTATTTTGTAATTATCTTTTGACAGAACGGTGTTGCGATTACTACGTCGGGCAAATCCCTCCTCGTAATGACAATAACTAACTAATGTCAGATACCCATTCAAACATTCCCTATCCGAGGAAAACTTTCTCTTTTTCTTTCCCTCAGAGAGGGGAAATTCTGTTAATTTTTTGCCTTATTCCAAAGATTATGCTATACTTCAAATAAGAGAAGTTGATGGAGAGATTATGAATTTAGTTCACATATTTACAGATATTCCGATTCTTATTGTTTTATTTACTTTTTTGTTCTCAATTATCTACTGTTTGAAGAATTATATTGTTGTAAGCAAAAATTTGAAAATTCTTCTGGCATTTATTTCAAGATTTAAAAAAACTGATTTGAATTTCAGGTTTAAGGAAATTGATGAATGGATGAGTGCAAACCCATATGTTTCGGCATTTTGGCTGGAATTTAAAAATACTCTTGTATTTTCGGAATCTGTAGCCTTAAAAGGTAAAAACAATGATTTGACATATAAAGAGGTTTCTTCAACTGTCCAGAATATTCAAACCACAGTTGACCCTTTATATTTTTTCAATGAGGAAACACTGATTACCTCAAAGTTTAATAACAAATTACTGCAAACGGTGCCGACAATTTTGACAGGTTTCGGGCCTTTGTTTACGTTTTTGAACATTGCTATTGCTTTCGGTAAAATTGACTTTTCTTCACAGGAAAAAACAATTGCATCAGTTGCGGGTTTGATGTCAAGCATGCAGACCGCGGCGCTTGTATCAGTTATTGCGGTTGGTTCTTCTCTTTTATTTTTGATGTTTGAGAGAATTGCGTTCCAACTTATGTGTAAAAAGCCGCTCTCTGCTTGTGAAGACATTCTTGGGAAATTGTTTGATAATATTTCATCAGAAAAATTTCTGTTGGAACTTCTTAAAGAAACAAAAATTCAAAATAACTCAATATCAAATCTTATCACTGCAATGCCCCAACAATTTAAAGTAGCGTTGAATTCCGGTATCGCAAGCAACCTTGTTCCATACCTTGAAAACTTGATCTTTGGTATTAACCAGATGAACAAAAGTGTGAAGGAAGTAGCCAAAAAAGGCGGGGGGGATGATGTTGACGACTTGTTCTAATCGGGGGAGGGGCATCTTATGGCTTTGATGATGCGAAAAACGGCTGCCCCGGAAGGCGATAACAATATTTTCTGGACTACTATGGCAGACTTGCTTTTAGGTCTGGCAATCATTTTTATGACGCTGTTTGTTCTTGCCATGACAGGATTTACACAGGAGTCTGTTGAACAGAAAAGAAAGCAGGTTGAGGTTAATAAAGAGCTTATTGAAAATCTTAAAAAAGAAAATATAAATGCCGAAGTTGATCCGATGACCGGTGATGTTAAAATTTCGGATTTAGAACTTTTTGAGGTAGGCAGCTATAATCTTTCAGACCATGGAAAAGAATATTTGAACAAACTCGTTCCGATTTATATAAATACTATTTTTTCTAAACAAGAACTTATTGATGAAATTGAAAATATTATAATTCAGGGGCATACGGACAGTCAGTCTTTTGCGGGAATTAAAAATCCTGATATCCAGTATATGAAAAATATGGAGCTTAGTTTGCAGAGGGCAAATTCTGTTGCGGCGTATATTTTTAGTACGAATTTTGACAGGCAGTACAGTTCAAAGTTGAAAAAAATCCTTGTCGTTGAAGGTAAAAGTTACTCGGAGCCTGTTTTGACAGACGGTAAAGAGGATTATAATAAAAGCAGACGTGTTGAAATGCGTTTGAAAGTTAAAAAACTGGATATTACGGATATTTTCTTTAACGGGATACAGCATTTATGATAGATACAACCGGAATTTTAGAAACAATAAATATGATAAAGCTATATAACCTTGATATCAGAACGGTTACTATGGCAATCAGCCTGCGTGATTGTATGCATTCTGATGTTGATGTTGTGTGTGAAAAAATTTATAAGAAAATTACAACTTACGCAAAAAATCTTGTAGAATACGCAAATGAATTTGAGAATGACTATTCTATTCCTATTGTAAATAAAAGGATTTCGGTTACACCTATCTCTCTTGTGGGTGAAGCATGCGAAAAGCCTGATTATGTAAAAATAGCAAAAACTCTTGATAAAGCTGCAAAAGATGTCGGTGTTAATTTTGTCGGCGGATTTTCCGCGCTTGTGGAAAAAGGGATGACCAAAGGCGACAAGCTTTTGATTGAAAGTATTCCGCAAGCGCTATCGCAGACGGAAAGATTATGTTCATCTGTAAATGTGGCCTCCTCAAAGGCCGGTATAAATATGGATGCTGTTTTAAAAATGGCGGAAATAATAAAAAAAGCAGCAGAATTAACAAAGGATGCAGATGGTTTGGGTGCTGCAAAACTTGTTGTATTTTGTAACTCTCCGGGGGACAACCCTTTTATGGCGGGTGCTTTTTGCGGAATCGGCGAACCCGAGTGTGCTTTGAATGTCGGGGTATCGGGCCCGGGCGTTGTGAGAGCGGCTATTGAGTCACTTGATAAAAATGCTGATATGAGCGAACTTGCAAACAAAATAAAACATATTGCATATAAAATTACAACAACCGGAGAGCTTCTGGGCAGAAAACTTGCGGAAAAATTGGGCGTACCGTTTGGAGTAATTGATTTGTCGCTTGCGCCTACACCGGCTGTGGGTGACAGTGTTGCGGGGATTTTTCAGGCAATGGGTTTGGAGCATGCAGGTGCGCATGGAACAACCGCTGCGCTTGCAATGCTAAATGATGCAGTGAAAAAAGGCGGTATTATGGCAAGCTCGCATGTCGGCGGATTATCCGGAGCTTTTATCCCTGTGTCGGAGGACGCAGGAATGATTGAGGCTGCTTCAAGAGGTTATTTGACATTTGATAAACTTGAAGCCATGACTTCTGTTTGTTCTGTAGGACTTGATATGATTGCAATTTCCGGTGACACGCCTGTTGAAACTATTGCAGGAATTATTGCGGATGAAATGGCAATCGGAATGATTAATAAAAAGACAACTGCTGTTAGAATTATTCCGGTTGCGGGAAAGAATATAGGAGATGAAGTAATTTACGGAGGATTACTCGGAAAAGCTCCTGTTATGCCTGTCAACAATTTGTCTTCAAAAAACTTTGTACGCCGCGGAGGAAGAATTCCCGCACCTGTTCACAGCTTAAATAATTAATGAAAGATGATTTATGGGAAAGAATTTAAAAGAATTAACTGACGATTTGAAAGAGTATATTATTGATCAGCAGTCCGATGCCCACAACAAGGGAAATCTTCGTAAAGAAAGATATAATAATTTAAAACTTTCAATGGATATTGCAAAAAATTCAAGTCCGCATCTGGTGATTAATGTCGGAATGTCTGAGGCTGAATTTAGTCTCAGAACAAAGGAGAAAAATAACGGCGGTTTGGGGCCGGATGAAAAATATATCTACAGGTGGCTTGACAAAAGCAACAACCTTTCGGATTTGAATGACTGCTGGAAAGAGATTGCACGTGAGCGCGGCCGCGGATAATTCTCTATTCACTTTTTATCATGCTTTTTGAACGGAGTTTTCTGTGATATGTTATTGCAAATCTGTGTGCTTCATCCCTTATTCTCTGGAAAAGGAAAAGCGCGCTTGAATTTCTCGGCAGAATAACAGGTTTTGACTGTTTTGGCAGAAAAACTTCTTCATGTTTTTTTGCAAGGCTCACAACATCAATTCCTTTCACTCCCAGACTTTCTATTATTTCCATAACGCTTGAAAGCTGGCCTTTACCCCCGTCTATTATTATTAAATCAGGTTTTTCCCATTTAGGTTCCCCCAGATGCGAAAGCCTTCTTGTTAAAACTTCTTTCATCGAAAGAAAATCATCAGGCTTGCCCTCTGTTATACGTACTTTAAATTTTCTGTATTCTGATTTTTTAGGCAGGCCGTTTATGAATGTAACCATGGAAGCAACCGTATTTGTTCCCTGAATATGCGAGATATCATAGCATTCCATCCTGTGCGGAAAGTTTTTAAGCTGTAGTTTTTCAGCCAAATACGAACCTATTTCATTAAAGTCATCTCTGATTTTAGACATTTTTGAAATTTTTGTGTTATCCAGAACAACTTTTGCATTTTTATCCGCAAGCATTTGGAGTTCCTTGCCCTGCGCAGATTTGCCGTAGCTTATTTTAACTTTTTTCTGCGCAAGAATTTCAAGCCATTCTTCATACAAAGCTTTTTCGCCTATCGCTTCAAGTTCGTTTGAAACAATTTTGTCGGGATATTCAAGTTTAAGAGTGCTGTAGTATTCTTTGAAGAATGTTGCGAAAAATTCTGTTTTGTCTTCCTCTTCTACCTCGTAAACAAAATCTTTTTTATCAATAAGCCTGCCTTCTCTTATCATAAGAATGACAATAACAAATATACCCTCATCTGACATGAATGAGATAACATCTTCATTTAGTTTTGTATTTTCGTAGACAACTTTTTGTTTTTCAAGTGTTTTTACAAGGTCATTGTAACTGTCTCGGAGTTTTGCCGCTTTTTCAAATTGCAGGTTGTCCGAATATTTCTGCATCTGTTCTTTAAGTTGTTTTAAGAGTTCGGACTGTTTCCCTGACAAAAATAATTCTGCCTGTTTAACAAGGTTTTTATATTCTTCCGATGTAACTTTATTCTGGCATGGAGCCATACAGCGGCCTATCTGATAGTAAAGGCATGGCCGGTCTTTAAATTTAGGCGTTTTGCATTGTTTTAGCGGAAAAATTTTTTTTAGAAAGTCCAAAGTTGCATGCATTGCCCTTACATCAGTATATGGCCCGTAATATCTTCCTTTTTCGGGGTTCATGTTTTTTTTGCGGACAATTGTAATTCTGGGGAAATCTTCGTCGGTAATTAAGAAATAAGGATATTTTTTGTCGTCCTTTAAAAGAACATTGTATTTGGGTTTGTATTTTTTTATTAAGTGGCTTTCAAGGATTAACGCTTCAACTTCAGTGTTGGTAATAATATATTCAAGCCGTTCAATCTGCGATACAAGAACATTAACCTTTACGCTGTCGTGTTTTCTGTTGAAATAACTCATTACACGGCGTTTAAGAATTTTTGCTTTGCCAACGTAAATTACTTCCCCTTCTTTATTAAAATAAATATAGCATCCGGGAAGCGATGGCAGAAGTTTTAAGGTTTGTTTTAAATCACTGTTCATTAATTTTATTATAGCATAGTATTGCTGCGCGGGATTGAAAAAAATAATTGCATAAATTATAATGAAAAAAGATGATAGCGGAATTGAGAAAAAGGTTTTTAATAGTTTTTTTAATTTTAACAAATTTCTTTTGTCTTCCCGTATTTGCCGTAAAGAGCCGGCCTGATTGGGCGGATTTTTGTCCAAGGGGATTGGAAAATGCAGAGTATAAAGAGGTTCAATGGTTCTGGCCGGAGGGGACAAAATCCACACAGGAGATTTATAATTACTGGGCGCAGAGACGAAAGGAATTTGAAAAAAATCTTGCGGAATGCGACCAGATTCAGGGCGGGGTTAATGACAGCTGTTATGAAACATTGAAACAGCGCCAGCTTTTTGTAAATGAACAGTACAACAAAGATATAAAACAAAAGCAAATAACAAATCAAATCTGGCTTGACGACCATGACAAGGGGTCAAAACCTATTATGATTAATATTTTTATGAAGTAATACATTATATTTTTAGGGATTTTATTACAATATTAGCAGCGGGTTGAGGGGGGGGGCAAGATACATGTCATTGCGAGGGAGTGTAAACGACCGTGGCAATTGCAGGATTGTGAAAGGTATAATATTGTCAAAGAGATGGCTTATTCACGAGGATTGGAAGATAAGAGGGTAGGAGAGCAGGCTGTTATCGGCGGGCATAGCCCGCGTAAAAATTTGTCATTGCCAGCGTGTGAAACGACCTTGGCAACCGCATAACAGTAAATATTCGACGGTAATGCGATTACTACGTCGTGCAAAGCCCTCCTCGTAATGACAAGTACAAGGTATTAGGCTAAACTCCAACTCCCCCCCCCCAAGAGAGGTGATCTGTAATCAACCGTTATGCTGAATTCGGTTGACTGATTTTGTGTAAAATGTCCGGTTTCCCGCAGGATATTATAAAATGGAAGCTTATGTGATGTGTATATACACATGTAACAAAATGTAAAGATAGATTTAAAATAGGCCGAAACTCAAATATAATGCCTCATAGGATAGGATAGGATAGGATGTATTGCGCCCATAGCAATTATTTTAAACAGTATGTTTTTATAAATACAAGGAGAGAGCTATGGTCGAGATATATATAAATAGTAATCAGGGTAT
>CALVEX010000076.1 GCA_944326655.1 Candidatus Gastranaerophilales bacterium
GTGATATCTTACACCAGGAAGGTCTTTAACCCTTCCGCCTCTTATAAGAACAACACTGTGTTCCTGAAGATTGTGACCTATACCCGGAATATATGAAGTAACTTCAAATCCGTTTGTTAATCTAACCCTTGCAACTTTTCTCAAAGCTGAATTAGGTTTTTTAGGGGTAGTTGTGTAAACCCTTGTACATACTCCGCGTCTTTGAGGGCAATCCATCAAAGCAGGAGATTTTGTTTTGTCAGTTAGCTTTTTACGTTCTCTGCGAACAAGCTGGTTAATTGTAGGCATTTAATTTTCTCCTTTTGTTATTTTTTACACCGGTAAAGATTAAAATCCAAAACCCTTACGCATTCTGATTTTAACCGGAACTGCCGGATGATAAATCATCCCTACGTTCCTGCTTTACCCGCACTGAATACGAATTTTTAACACAAAAATCCGGCTGGTGCGTATCTTAATTTAACTACAGCCAAAACACGTTGTCAACAAATCTTGCAAATAACTTAATAATGCTATATAATTCTACTATAGGTAGGAGTTCGCAGATGAATAAAAAATTTATCGATAAGTTGAAAGATACTGGAAGTTTTATATTGTGTTTAGGTGTGTTACTTGGTATTGCATACTTTTCCGGTTTTTTAAAGGGTTTTGCACCGTCTGATTTTTTGGATGCATATCAAAGAGTAGTGTATAATCTATCTAAAAACTCAAAATCGGCTGAAGACAGAGCTGGTATTTTGAGTACGGGAAATTCAACTGCGAAAAAATCTTCGTCTTTTAGCAGCTACAGACCGCATACTATTCCGGAAACAGTTATAAGGGGCGTTCATTCTTCGGGTACCTGGACAAATATTTTTGAATCTGACAAAAAAGTTGTTTTTTATCTTTATGACCCGACCGGAGAAGACAGCTCGCTTTCGGAAGAATTTCATCATAAAATGACAAGTTATATAAATAACAAGGATAATAGACCGTACTACAATATATTTGCCTACACAACAGATGCCTTTAAAAATATGAGAACAGGGGCTGTAGGCCCAAGCAAAATTTGTGACAGCCTTGAGGAATGTAATCAGCAGCGAATGAATGCCTCTGATTATTCAAATATGGCCGAATTTTTTAAACGGTGCGGAAGAACAGTTTGCATTATAAATCCTGCAAATGAGCAGTACGTAATATTAAGGGACAGAAATTTCGGAAATGCGGTTTATGTCTTAAATGATTTAAGAGAATGGTAATTTTTAAGTTAATCTAAAATCTCCGTTTTTCTTGATATGTTCAACAAGTCCACCGTCTTGAAGCAGCTTAATCATGACAGGCGGTAAAGGCTCAATTTGTGTTATTGTTCCGTTTGTTAGGTTTTTTATAATACCGTTTTCAATATCAAGTTCCAGCTCATCTCCTGCATCAATTGAGTCTGTGTCGCATTCAATTGCGAGAAGGCCAATATTTATAGCATTTCTGTAAAAAATTCTGGCAAATGATTTTGCAATAACAGCACCCACACCGGCTATTTTTATAATTTGCGGGGCATGTTCTCTTGATGAACCCAAACCGAAATTTGAACCGGCAACTACAAAATCACCTTTTTTCATAGAACTAGCAAATGTGGGGTCTGCATCTTCCAAAACATGCTTTGCAAACTCAGGAAGGTTGGAACGAAGATGGAATAATCTTCCCGGTGCAATGTGGTCTGTTGAAATGTTATCCCCAAATTTAAATGCTTTTCCTCTCATGACAAACTCCTTTTTTCTTGATTATACTACAAAATATGATATAATAAAGAAAAAAATGAGGTAAATTATTATGTATTTTAGCAGAAAATGTAAAGTAACTTTTATATGCAATGGTGCAACTATATTTAGTGAGGATGACAGGTTAACTGATTCGGAAAATTATCCTCCTTTAAGCGAAACCGGACAAGAAGAAATTGAGAAAATTTGTGAATTTATAAAGCAGCGCGGTATTAAAAACAGTATAATATACTCTTCTCCTGCGGTACGTTCCCGGCAGAGTGCAGAAATGGTTGCGAAGGTTTATAAACAAGATTTCAAGGTAATTGAAGATTTGCATCCGAGAAAATGCGGAAGTTTTAACGGTATGACGTATGAGCAGCTTTATGAAAAATGCCCGGATATGCTTGAAAGACTGATAAACTCTCCGGAAATTGCAACCCCTGACGATGCTGAAAGTATAACAGATTTTATTAATCGCGTTGAAACAACTCTAAACCGCATAATTGAAGAAAATATCGGTAACAGGATTATTATAGTGACCCATAAGGATATAATAAAAGCTGCTGTTTGTCTTGCTTTGAATATTCCGCATAGTTCCCTCAGCCGTATATATATAAAATCGGGAAGTGCAACACAAATCAGCTATTTTGAAAAATGGTCAAGCCTTGTGTATTGTGATTATACACCTATATAAAATCAGAAAGCAGCCTCTTGTTTTCATTTATAAGAAAATCTTTTTCGGGTGATATATCTATAAAATCCCAGGGCAAAGTTTTTTCAAATGAGTAATTTTTCAGAGCAAAATAATCAGTATCAATATTTAATTTCTTTGCTGATGCTTTAAATGCGCCCAGTTTGCCGCCTGACTTGTAAACTTCTAAAATAAAATCATTTAAGCTTTCATCACCGCGCGATAATACTGCCTGCCAGTAATCCCATTTTATACTTGAAACATTTGATGAAATCCCGATTTTATGCAGTTCTTTTTTAAGAAAATTTGCTTTTTCCTCCAAAGATTTTGTGTTTTCCCTGCCGCACCACTGAAAAGGTGTGTTGGGCTTTGGCACAAAACTTGAAAACCCGAATGATATGTCAAAGCCTTTGTTTTCAGCTTTAACTTTCCGTCCAAGCTGAACAATTGCTTCCAAATCATCCATCGTTTCAGTGGGCAATCCTATCATACCATAGAATTTTAACCCCTTTAGGCCGTTATCTTTTGCTATTTTTACCGCATTAAAAATTTGTTCTTCTGTGAGATTTTTGTTAATAACCTTTCTTAATCTTTCACTGCCAGCTTCTATAGCGAGAGTTGAATTTTTTTGCCCAGCGGCGGTCAATGTCTTAACAACATCGGGGGTAATTGCATCAACACGCAATGAAGAAACACTCATTTCAATTTTCTGTCCGGATTTTATTTTTTCGTAGATATATTTGCAAACATCATGGAAATGCGGATGTGCGCTAATCTGTGCGCCTAGCAGGGCGATTTTATCCGTATAGCTTAACCCCAAATTAATTGTTTTTAAAAGTTCATCATAGGGTACACACCTTAACGGCAGATTTAAATAAGAGGCAAGACAAAAGCCGCATCTGTTAGCACATCCTCTTGACATTTCAAGTATAAATGTGTTTTTAAAAAAGGCATCTTCGCTTATTATCGGAGTGTAAATACATTCCGTAAGGCGTTTGGTAAGTTTTTTTACTTTCCCGGGATAAGCCGGAACATATATACCTTCAACTTCTGACAGAAGCTTAAGAGCCTCATGTTTATTTTTTGCATTCTTGCAAATCTTTACAGCAGTAAGGTTTACATCCTCACCGTCACCAATAATAAAAAAGTCAAAGAAGTCTTTGTAAGGTTCAGGATTAGCGCTAACAACCGGCCCACCGGCAAATATAAGAGGCTCATCTGTTCGTTCTTTGGATTTTAAAGGAATACTATATTTTTCAAGCATAGAAAAGATTGTGAGAAAATCCATATCAAAAGAAAAAGAAAAACCAAATAACTTTACATCTTTTATGTTAAACCGAGTTTTTTCTGTATCCGAACAAATCCTTTCTACGTTCACATCCTCACACTCATCAAGGGTTTTAAACATCCACAGATACCCAAGTGAAGACATTGAAAAAGAGTAAATCCCCGGAAAAGCCATCCACATTACAAAATCCGTGGTTTTACTCTGTTTTCTTTTATATAAATAATTTTCTTTATTATTCATCAGACTCTTTTGCCTTTAAATTCATAGGAATTATGTAAAGTTCATCAATTAACACGCATATAGTCGCCGCAATTGCCGGTGAAAGTATTACCCCCCAGAAACCTAAGAATTGTTCTGCTAAAAACAATGCAAGAAAAATCATAAGCGGGTGTAATTCCATAAGTTTACCGAATAAAACAGGCCTTACAACGTAATTTGATATCTGTTGAACAAGTAAAAATCCAACAATAATTAAAATAATTTTAACCAGTCCTACAGGATAGGCGATTAAGATTATAATTCCTAAGGCAATTGTCGGCCCTAACAGCGGAATAATGTCAAGAATACCTGTAATTAACCCAAGCAGTGTAGAATATTCAACCCCTAAGATTACAAGTACAATTGCCATCATAATACCAACTGAAGCCATAGATAAAATTTGTGCTCTGACGTATCCCCCGACTTTGTTGCTTATATTTGTTAATATTTCATCTGCTTTATCTTTTAAATCAGGCGGAAAAAATTCAAGAAATTTCTTTTTTAAATATGTTTTGTCTGCCAATATATAATAGACAATCATAGTCAATGCAATGGATATCATTACAAGCTGAAATATACCGACAGTAAAGCTCCAGGACTGGTTTACAAGCCCCTGGGCAAAAGAGGAAGAATTTCCTAAAATTGCTCCGGGATCAAACATTTCAGGAAGCTTATGCCCCAAAAATTCTGTATTTAAAAGAAAATTTGTTACATCTGTAAGTTTTTCGGGGAGTGTAATTAAAAAAGCCTTAATTTCTTTATATGCCACAAAAAATATAGGGATAAAAAGGGAAATTATAGCGAGAATGCTAACTAGAAGAACAAGAGATGAAGCGGCATTTCTGTTCATTTTTTTCATCAATTTTGTAACATACGGGTTAAGTGCGCAGGCAATAACATAAGCCCCGAAGAATAACATTAATACTCCGATAATTTTGGGCAATATTAACAAAAGTATTATAACAAGGCCTGCAAAAATTATATTTTTAACTGTAAAAAAACGTTTATTTAGCATAATTACTCCTTTACGGGTAATTTTAACAAAAAATTTTTATTCATGCAATTCTCAAATAAGGGGACTTAAATCGCAGTTTACACCGAAAATACCTAAAATCGTCACCCTGAACTGGTTTCAGGGTCTGATAACGATGAGATTCCGAAACAAGTTCGGAATGACATTATGACTGTGTTTTCGAGAATATCTGGTGTAAACTGCGATATAAATCCCCAAATAAGATTAAATATGTAAATTTATTGTAAAGAAATGTAAAATTTTGATATATATTAGGAAATTATCAATAAAATATATACTTTATATATTTACGAGGACTAAAAACAGAGGATAACGACATGGGTTTCTTATTAGGCATGTATGGTAAATTAATGGCCGGTAAGCGTGTCAGACAGCTACAAGCAGATCTGACAAGCGTATCCATGCGTTTAAACCGAGTCACAAAACAAGCCGCACAGATGGAAAAAATGTTCCAGAGTCAGGAACGTATGTTTAACACTACTATGACCCAATGGATGACTGAACAACGTAACCAAATGATGCCATGGGGCATACTGAATATGAAGGATCCAACTTCTAACCAGCTAGCCAGTGCAAATCAGGACTATCAGGGTTACATGTATGGCCTCAGCTATCTACAACAGGTTGCAGGGCTTCAATCGGCCGTAATGGCAGAACAATTTGATATGATGAGAGAATCTCAATTGCAGCCGTTAAAAGATTTGCAGGATGAGTTGGAAACAGAAAAAGATAGTCTTGAATCCCAGCTTCAATTGGCAAAACAAGAATACGATGCTAAGAAACAGGAAGAAAAAGACGGCGCGAAAAATATGGCTCCAGACTATACCGGAAGCGGTCAATAAATTTAAGGGCTCCAGAAATGGAGCCTTTTTTAATTTATAAAATTAATTTTCATTATTTATAATACAAGCACCCTCAGATGCTACCGGAAGTGTCATCATATTTACTTTTACGTTCAATTCTTCCCAGGTATTTTTTACTATTGTTTTAATACGATCTAAATTATTCTTTTGAGAAATAACTATAATTGCAGGCCCTGCCCCGCTTAGAACACAGCCTAACACATTTTCTTCATGTTTTAAATTTTCTGTAATTTTATCAAGTCCGGGGACAAGTTTCATTCTGTAGGGCTGGTGCAGTTTGTCCTGCAGAGCAAGTTTCATTAATTCTGCATCCTTTGTGTTAACCGCCTGAACAAACATACCAAGACGTTTTGCATTAAATACGGCATCCTGCATTGGAACTTCTTTAGGTAAAACAGATCGCGAAATTTCCGTAGAAAGTTCATAATCAGGAATACAAACAGTTATATTCCATTCTTCAGGCCAATTAAGCTTTGTGTAAACAATACTTCCGTCATCTTCCTGCGAAGTCAAAACCAAACCACCGACAATTGCAGGTGTAACATTATCAGGATGTCCTTCAACTTCAGTTGCAATAGACAAAAGCGCAACTTCATCAGCAGGCCTTCCTAACAGTTCGTTTGCAGCAAGCAAACCACCTACAATTACAGCAGCACTGCTGCCTAAACCGCGTGCAACAGGAATTTTCCCCTGAACTGTTATTTTTAGCTCGCTTGGTGTTTGTCCGATTGAATTGTACAACAATTCAACAGCCTTATATATAATGCTGTTTTCATCCATAGGTATATGTTCAAGCATAAAATCATCAGATGCTGCATCATCGTTTATAACATTTATCTCAATTCCTGTACCTGGTAAAACGGTTTCTTCAATTGTTATTGTATTATATATAGGTAAGGCCATACCTAGACAGTCAAAGCCTGGTCCAAAATTTGCCGTTGTTGCAGGTACTTTTACGCTAATTTTCATAATTCCCTCATTTTATACACTAATATTATAACAAAAACAACAAAAAATGCTAATAATGAAGATATTTAAAAAATTTGAACTTTCAACAAATACATTTATAATAGGATTATGTATGAATTGTACCCTTATTTTACAAACGATGGCTCGGTAGGATTGTTTTCTCCTGATGCCGATGATATTTATCATTCAACTTACGGAGCACTGACAGAAGCTTACGAAAAATTTATTCTGCCTGCAAATTTTCATGAATTCTTCAAAAAAAATTCTGAAATAAAAATTTTAGATATTTGTTTTGGAATCGGATATAACACAAAGAGTTTTATAAATAATTTTTTAGAATTTTTGTATAACGGGCCGATAGATACCAATAAAAAATGTAGGAATAAATATATCGCAAAGTTATATACCAATAACAAAAAGTATAAAATTTTTATACACGCTGTAGATTATGATAAAACTTTAGCAAATTTATCTCCGTTTTTTATATCAAACAAAAAAAATTTTTCTAATAAGATATTGAATTTTAAGCAAGACAAAATTCAAAGTATGTTGTCGGGAAAAACAGTTCCTAATTTTTATTTAAAAGATGAAACAAAAATTATTTTGCTGGAACTAATAAAAAATTATATTGATGAGGAAGCTGAAGAGGTAATTTTTTGCAAAGAGCTGTCACAATTTTTTGACCGTCATATTGTTGATTTATACAAGTTTTATAAATTCAGAGAGGGTAATTATACCCCTTATACCCGTTTATATGTCTTCTTACATAATATATATTATAAGTATATTTCTACCAGTTATAAAAAAGCTTTAAAAGCCCTTAAATTAGCTGATTTTAATTTTAAGCTAAGTACGAACGATGCAAGGCAGGTTATAGCATCAGATGATAATCAATATGATTTTATATTTTTAGATGCATTTACGCCTGCAAAATGCCCGAGTCTGTGGACTGTCGATTTCTTTAAAGAATTATATAAGCGTTTGAATGAAAACGGAATGATTTTAACTTATTCAAACTCTGCTGCTATAAGAAATGCATTCGTTACTGCCGGATTTTTTGTGGGAAAAATTTATTCTGAAAGTTCCGGAAAGTTTACTGGTACAATTGCAGTTAAAAATAAAGAGCTTATAAAATATCACCTCTCAGAATACGATTTAGGGCTTATGAAAACAAAAGCAGGTATATTTTATCGTGATGAAAATTTAAACGCCTCTGATGGAGCTATTATTGAGCAGCATAAAAAAGAGGTAGAAAATTCCGATTTAATGTCGAGCTCAAGATATATTAAAACTTACGGGAGAAAAAAATGATTTATGATGTTGTGGTTGTCGGAGGAGGAACAGCTGGCTGTGCGGCTGCTTACACCGCAGGAATGCTCGGATTAAAAACTTTAATTATTGAAAAAAATATACACTTAGGCGGCACAATCACCTCAGGGCTTGTTATTCCTGTTATGAAATCCGGAGATAACCAGATTAATACGGAATTCAGGGCCGCTTTAATTGAAGAATGCAAAAAATTAGGCGGACAGACAACGTTTCAGAATAATCCGGCCTGGTTTAATCCGGAAATTACAAAAATTGCACTGGACAATTTGATGAAAAAAGCAAATGTAGAGATATTCTTTGATACAAATATTTTAGGTATAAAAATTGGGCACAATAAAATAACTCGTATTAAAATAACCAAAGAAATATTATCGGCATATAACGACGAGATAGAATTAGAAGTAAAAAAATTATCGGTATCTGTCGGAGCGAGATATGTAATTGACGCAACGGGTAATTGTGTTGTCGGAAAAATTTGTAACTGCAATTTTTTGGAAAAAGATCATGAATTTCAGCCTGTTACTTTGCGTTTTATGATGGGCGGAATTGATCTTAAGATATTTTCCGACTGGCTAAAAGACTTTGATAAGGACAGAAACGTTACTGTTGTAGAAGAAATTGACGGTTATATACACCTTTCTACTGCATATACCTGGGATAAAGATAAAAAATGGGCTCTTGAACCCTTCTTTAAGGACGCTGTAAAAAAAGGAATATTAAAAAGGTATGATACAAACTATTTTCAAATATTTACAGTGCCCGGAATGCCCGATACTGTTGCGTTTAACTGCCCGCGTATTATTGATTACAACAACTCTTTAGAGGTAAAAAGCATATCAAAAGCTCTTTTGCTGGCAAGACAAAACATATTCAGGTATTTGCAATTTTGCAGGGAATATTTCCCTGGATTTGAAAATGCTTATATCTCAAATATTGCTGATATGATTGGAGTACGCGTATCACGCCGTATTAAAGGAAAATATATTTATACTATAGATGACCTGCGATTAGGCAAAAAATTTGAGCATCCGGTTGTTGTCTCAAATTATCCGGTTGATGTACACTCAAATAAACGTTCGGCAAGCAGGCTTGAAACGGTCAGAGACTACCAGCTCCCTATAGAAAGTCTTATGTCGGCCGATATAGATAATCTTTTTGTTGCAGGAAGATGTTTGTCCGCTGATTTTTTGTCGCAAGGTGCTTTGCGTGTGCAGGGAAGCTGTTTTTCCATGGGCGAGGGGGTTGCAAAATATATTGCTAGTCTTTTGGCTTAACTTTGCCTGCAAGAATTTGAGCTGCATTTAAAAGCGGATCTATTGTCGGCGAATAGGGCGGAGCGTAGGTTAAATCGTTTTTGTAAAAGTCTGTTACAGACATTTTTGCAAGCAGCGCAGCTGTAAGTGCGTTAATTCTTTTGTCGGCATCACCAGCCCCAACAGCCTGTGCACCTAAAATTTGTCCGCTTTCATAGTCAGCAGTCAGTTTTAAGGTTATATTGCTCACATCAGGCATATATCCGACTTTATCGTTTTTGGTTACGGTAGCAGATATCGGGTTATAACCCAAAAGTGAGGCTTTGCGTTCGGTTAATCCCGTCATTGACATAGTAAGATTCAGACACCTCGTAACGGCTGAGCCAAGAACTCCGCTAAATATATCATTGCCGCCGCATGCATTTATTGCGGCTGTTCGGCCTTGTTTATTTGCATTTGAGCCGAGAGGAACCCATACTTTGCTGTTACTGATAATCAAATTTGATTCAACACAGTCGCCGCATGCATAAATATCTTTTATATTTGTTTCCATTCTGTCATTTACATTAATTGCACCTGTAATACCAAGTTCAATTCCCGCATCCTGGGCAATTTCAACATTAGGTTTTACCCCTGCGCATAAGACAACAAGATCAGTTGAAAATTCTCTGCCCGAGCCGGTTCTCACACCGTTAACGCCGTTTGTATCGCCCGAAAATTCAGTAACAAGTTCAGATGTGAACAAGTCAAACCTGCCGTTGCTTATTGATTTAAGCTGATCTTCAATAAGCTTTGACATATCTTCGTCAAAGAAGTTCATAATCTGAGGCGAATACTCACATACCGTGACATGCAAATTTTGACGCACAAAGGCTTCTAAAAGTTCCATTCCTATGTAGCCTGCGCCGACAATTGTCGCATGTTTGGATTTCAGCGCTTTTTCTTTAATTGCAATACCGTCTTCGATTTTGCGTAATGTAAACACATTCGGAAGGTTTACATTTTTTATTTTTGGAATAACTGGTCTTGCACCCGTTGCAATTATTAATTTGTCATACTCAATCAAAAAAGCCTGTTGCGAATCCAAATTTTGTATTAAAACCTGCTTTGAGGCTGGAATAATTTTTACCGCCCTATGTTTAAGATGGATATGTACATTTTTTTCTTCAAATTCTTCCGGGGAACGAACTAAAAGCAGCTTGTAGTCTTCAAAATTACCCTCGATATAATAGGGCAGACCGCAGGCCGAATATGAGATATGTGTGTCATCCGTGTATAAATTAATTTCTGCGTCAGGGAGTTCCCTTCGCGCTTTCGCCGCTGCTTTTGCTCCGGCAGCAACGCCTCCGATAATTACTATTTTCATAACAATTTTAATTTATCAGATTTTTTTAAATAAAGCAATAATCAACTATACTAATTCAATCCGGACGTATTTAAAATAACCTCTTTCATAAAAGCACAGTATGCGTCTACATCGTTTTCAAAATTCTCAATATCATCAACAAGATTAATAATTTCAATAACTATTTTCTCATTTTTTAAATCATCATACATAATATACACTCCCTTGTACAAATTTAATTACGGCAGATTTTTTAATTTTCTTTAGACAATTTTGGTATGTTGTTACAAAAATTTATCTTTTAGCAAAAATATTTTTTATGCTTTTTTAATAAACATCATATAAAAAGGAGGAATAAGTATGGAAATTTCTAAAAAATGCAATCATCCGGCATTTACAGCAAAATTTATCCCGAATAAAGCATTCAAAGAAGTTGTAAATTACGCGAAAAATACAAAACAGCTTAGAGCACTTGACAGCGCTTTAAATACTCTTAAAAAGGCAAATAAAGGTGATATACTGATTGTTCACGGGAAAAACGACATTGTATATTCAAGTTTTACAATGGGAAGAAGATCCGTATATAATACGATCGCAGAATCACCTGCCGAGGCATCTTTTAATGGTGTTTTAGAACTTGCACAGCTTGGCAGAAAATTCAGAAGTCTTGTCGGCGGCGAAGCTAAAGAATATATCACT
>CALVEX010000077.1 GCA_944326655.1 Candidatus Gastranaerophilales bacterium
GATAAACTTGATGATGAAAGTAAAAAGAAATTTTTAAAAATTATTGTTGAACAATCTAACAGGCTTATCAACCTTGTTGAAAATATGCTTTCGGTTACAAAACTTCAAAATACAAAAGACTCGCTTATTTTTACACAAGTATCAATTAAACCTGTAATTGAAACAGTAGTATCAATTGTTAAAAATCAGTACAAAGATAAAGATTTTAATATTGTTATAAATCCTGATATTTCTGCTGTCCTTGTTGACAAAGACAAATTGGAACAAATATTGACCAACTTAATAGAAAATGCTGCCAAATACGGGGATGATAATTCGACAATTTTTATTGAAGCTGCCAATTTTAATGATATGGTTTCAATAAAAGTAACAAACACAGGGATTGAAATCCCGCGGGATGATTATGAAAAAATATTTACCAAATTTTCAAGAATTGACAACCCTTTGACACGAAAAGTTCAAGGCAGCGGCTTAGGTTTATATATAACAAAAACTCTGGTGGAAAAAATGGAGGGGAAAATTTCCGTTAAATCCGAAAACCGTACAACAACATTTGAAGTTGACTTCCCCGTATCAAATATTGAACGTCAGGCGAGGGGAATATGCAGACAGTAACATTGATTATTGATAAAAGGCGCGAAATTTCCGTCAAATACCGGAAACTTTTAAAAAGTAACAGCAATGTTGTTATTATTACAAAAAATCTGCTGTCGGCCCTCAAAATTATCCAGGATAAAGAACCTGACCTGATAATAATTTCCGACAGCATTGACAGCAATCTTGCGGATTTCTGTAAAAAAATCAGGGCTCTTACATATAATATGCGTCCGGTTATTATAGCGGTTTCCAAATCAGCAGAACTTTCCGATAAATTGGATGCTTTGGAAAACGGTGCCGACGATTTTATATCTGAACCTGTCAATCCGGATGAATTTTTGATGCGTATAAAAGCCCATCTGAGACGTGAATTTGAATCAAACATGAACCCTAAAATCTGTCTGCCTTCAAAAAATTATTCAATGCGTGCCGTAAAAAGAATTCTCACAGAAAATACTCTCTGGGCGGTAATGTATATAAGTATAGAAAATTTCTCCAATTACAAAGAAACTTACACGGAGCTTGCCTCCGATAAGCTTGTGCAAACCTATTGCGCCATAATGAATTCGGCACTTTCAGAGACGGATTATCTCGGCATAATTTCGGAAAACGAATTTTTGATAGTAACGGACAATATAAAGGCTGAAAAAATCGCGAATTTTCTGACATTCGCATTTGACACGGTCGCTCCCAAATTTTATTCCCCGCAGGATAACAGACGCGGGTTTATGATTATGAGAGGAGACGAATTTGCCGGACGCCGCTCGAATTTTGTCCACACTACAATCGGAATTATTACAAACGAATTTATTCAATACAGGGACACAAACCAATTAATGCACGCGCTTTTGCAAATTCACAGAATGGCAGATATGCCGTCAAAATCAAACTATCTTATAGAAAGACCCAGAATTACGGCAGAAAATGCAGTTGAAAACGAAATTAATAACAAAATATTTATTATTGAAGAAGATGAAGCAACAAGAGTTCTTTTAACAACAATTCTTGAACTTCAAGGGTATGATGTAACTGTTTTACAAGACTTAAACGAAGCAGACGAAATCCCCGCACTCATAATTCTTGATGCAGGTGATGCAGAAAAATTCAAGGGGCTTGAAATCTGTAAGGAATTAAGACAAAATCCTGATTTTGATAGAACAAAATTCATTGTGACATCCGCAATTCATGATAAAGAACTTGTCTTGAGTGCGGGTGCAGATGTTTACATCCCAAAACCTTATGAGATTTCAACTCTTATTAAATGGGTGCAAAAACTTTTTGAAAATTAACCTATCAAATTTTCGAGAACTTCAGCATCTTTTTGAGCTTTTTGAGTATTAATATTTGTACGTTTCATGTAATTCCTCAAAGCTTCGCGAATAAGTTCGCTTCTGGTTCTCTGTTCATTAACCGCCACACTGTCAATCTTATGCAAAAACGCATCAGGCATTGTTACTAAAATCTTAGCCATATTTTTACTCCGTTAAAAAGAACTTCACACTTTCTACTACTATAATAACATGGGTAATACTTTTTTTCAAGTGTATTAGTTCAGGTGTAGAGTTGACATAAAAAAATAAATTTTTATACTTATATTGTGTAATTATAACGAAAGGAGCTTTTGCTTATGGAAGACAACAATTATAGACATGAAGACTTTGATGACTGTTTCTTATGCAAGCATCCTGCATTAAGGCATGTTTTAACAGGTTTGTTAGTATTTTTAGGAGCTTTTTTAGCTTTTTATGTAGTAGCTGACTGGCACTTTAAAAGAATGCTTGACCCGTCATTTTATATGAGAAGAATGGACAAAGCCGTTATGCAGCGCGAAAGAAATTTTGACAAGATGGAGCGCAGAGCAATTAAACAGCAGGAATGGCTTGATAAAAAAGCAATGAAAATGCAGCACAAAATGGCACAGCATTCTGCACAGTTTATTCACGTTGAAAAAGTGGATGATGCCTACAAAATTATTATTGATTTAAGACCGTTTGATAATGACGAGAAAAATGTCGAAGTGAGAACTGACGGAAACACTGTTATTATTAATGCTGCAGGCGAACGTAGCAACCGCCGCGGGCAGGAAATAGTAAAATACAGCCAGGCTTTCGGATTTGGGGAAAATATTGATAGTTCGGCAATAACTAAAGTTCGGGAAGGCGATAAATATATCATAACAATTCCTTTAGAAGATTAATTAAATTGTCAACCTTAAACAAAGCGGCAACATATCGTTGCCGCTTTGTTTTTTTGATTTATATCGCAGTTTACACCGAAATATGGTAAAAAAGCGTCACCCTGAACTTGTTTCAGGGTCTAAATAATATTGAGATTCCGAAACAAGTTCGGAATGACATTATGACTATGTTTTCGAGAATTTTCGCTGTAAACTGCGATATAAGTCCCTAATTACGATAAATTATAATAATTACCAATTAACAGGAATAAAAATCGGAGGGTAAATTCTTGTATTTTTATTCATATCAAATGTGTATTTAATTTCGGTGTTTCTTAAGGCCTCAGGCGGTTTGGGCAGCCTGTAGCTTGTCAATGCTTTTATTACATTATTATCATATCTTTTTGACCCGGAAGATGATAATATATCCACTTTTTTAATTGCTCCGCTCGGCAGAATAGTTATTTCAAAAACCATGCTCTCTGTCAGCCAGGAGTATGAAGTAGGGAAACGCTTTCTGATAAGCTCCCTGACCTTATAATAATATTGATAATCCGGCTGCTGCGACGCCGGGGTATGTCTGACTTGTACATTATTATTTAAGCTGTATGTACTGCTAAAATCGTAGTTATAGTTTACATCTATACTGTCATATTTAAAATCAGACGGAAACGGTTTAAACGGGGCAGATTTTTGAACAGCTTCAATTAATTTATTATTTAAATTATCATCTCCGGATGATGTTACCTTTATATTTTCAACGGAGCCGTCTTTGTTTAGGGTAAATGATATTGCAGCCTTTGCATTGCCTTTCACTTCATAGTTCAAATTTGAGCTTATTGTATCACGCAAATATTTATTGTATTCAGTAATACTTTGATTATCTATATCTGCAAACACTGAATTCCCTGATATAAATAATAAAGTTACTAAAATAATAAACCACTTTTTCATCATCAACCTCTTTTTTTATTACAAAAAAACGAAACAAAGGACGTAAGATTACTTAAATCTTCTCATCATTTTCATAGCTTTGTTCATGGCGTGTTTCCCCATTTTACCTTTATAACCGCCAAGTCCGCCAAGATTTCCCATCTTGCTTAAATCAGGCATTCCGCCGTCCATTTTCCCGAACAAACCTTTCATATCTGTCATGCCTTTCATCATAACACGCATCTGTTCAAACTGTTTGATAAAGGCGTTTACCTCTGCATAATCCATTCCGCAGCCTTTTGCAATACGTTTTTTACGGCTTGTGTTAATTATATCCGGGTTTGCACGTTCTTCAGGAGTCATGCTTGAGATAAAAACTTCCATTTTCTTAAACTGCTTTTCGCCCTCATGCGAGATTTTGTCCCTGTCATCTTTGCCGATATTTAACCCCAGCATACCAAGCATATTGCCCATTGAACCAAATGCCTGCATTTGTTTTTGCATTTTCAGGAAATCATTGAATGAAAAATTATTCTTGCTCATTTTTTCTTCAAGTTCGCGTGCCTGTTTTTCATCAAAGACTTCCTGTGCGCGTTCAACCAATGAAACAATATCGCCCATTCCGAGAATTCTTGTTGCCATTCTCTCTGGATAAAAATCTTCCAGAGCATTAAGTTTTTCGCCCGTACCGGTTAATTTAACAGGTTTTCCCGTACAGTAGGCAACACTCAGCGCAGAACCGCCCCTGCTGTCTCCGTCAAGCTTTGTTAATACAAGACCTGTTAATCCTAATTGTGCATCAAAGTTTTCGGCAACATTAACGGCCTCCTGCCCCGTCATTGCATCAATTACAAGAAGTTTTTCCGCAGGATGAAAAATTCTGTCAATCAGAAGAAGTTCCGCCATCATATCAGTATCAATCTGCAGCCGGCCGGCAGTGTCTAAGATAACTGTATTAAACCCGTTAGAATTTGCATAATCAATTGCTCCCTGAACAATTTTTTGAACATCGGTGCAGTCAGGAATTGTAAAAACTTCTGTCTCAATTTCTTTCCCAAGAGTTTGCAGCTGTGAAATCGCAGCCGGCCTGTAAACATCACATGCTGCAAGAAGCGGTCTTCTTCCTTCTTCCTTAAGTTTTACAGCTAATTTAGCAGACGAAGTTGTTTTTCCGGACCCTTGAAGCCCCAGCATCATAATAAGGTTGGGATTCCCTGAAAAATCTAACGGCTTTTGTTCTTTCCCCAGCAGGTTTACAAGTTCATCATGGACAATTTTAATTAACTGTTGCGACGGATCAACGCCCTCAAGAACTTTTTCGCCTTCCGCTTTGTCTTTAACCGATGAAATAAATGATTTTACAACCCTTAAATTAACATCGGCTTCCAAAAGAGCGCGCCTGATTTCGCGCAAAGCTTCCTGCATATTATCCTGCGTAAGTTCCTGATTACGCGTTCTGCTTATAATCCCTTGTAATTTCTCGCTTAAATTGTCGAACATAATGTAATTATATCACAAATTTAAAAACATCATACAAATTTATGATTTCATTTCAAATTCCGTTTGCTAATATATAACCATACTCCTTAGAGAACTAAGATACACATATCCCTAATCAACAGCTATGCACTTCAATGTACATAGCTTTTTTTTAGAGGGAGCGTGGCCGCTCCACCCGCCAATTAGGTTTTGGACACATTTATACAATCTACCCTAAAGAAGGAACGGAGCCGTTCCACCCAGTACAGCTTACGGTATTGTATAAGCCGCTTTTTATGTTTTTTAGAAAAATTTTACCAAAATATAAATATCGCTTTGTTCGGCTAATGCACTCGGGTATATCATTCTGAACTTGTTTGACTGCTTTTGCCAAAATCTATGATTTTGTGCAAAATGTCCGGTTTTCCGCAGAATCTTAAGACTTATCCCTCGTACCTGTTTTGCTTTATAAAAAAAATTCTATTACACAAATGCGTAGAATTTTTAAATAAGCCTGCCCTCCTGCCTCCTGACATCCGGTTTCCCAATTATCTTCTTTTATATGTGCTTGACAATAAAAATTTATTACATACAATAAAATACATCCGACAACTGAATGGAGGAGTGCCAGAGCGGTTGATTGGAGCAGTCTTGAAAACTGTCGTACGTTCACGCGTACCGTGGGTTCGAATCCCACCTCCTCCT
>CALVEX010000078.1 GCA_944326655.1 Candidatus Gastranaerophilales bacterium
CTATTGACCTATTCACTTATTCACTTAAAAAGAAAGCTGCATTCACTTTGGCTGAAGTTTTAATCACCCTCGGAATTATTGGTGTAGTCGCAGCTATTACAATTCCGACTGTTGTAAATAAGTACAAGAAAATACAAATAGAAACAAGACTTAAAAAAGTTTACACTGTCATGAACCAGGCAGTAGAAATGTCTAAAGCACATGGCACCTGGACAGAATTTCCATCTGCAATTACAAATAACTCTGTTGCAACACATCCGGATATCATAAAATACTTAAATTCCGCGCTTATTCCATATTTAAACGGTGCAAAATTCCCGGCAGATGTCAGCCATCCAAATGAAGCTTTAAACGATCTTACAAAACTTTTGCTTGCTGACGGAACATTGTGTTTTATCAGAAGCCACCAGCAGATTCATGTATATTGTGATATCAATGGGACTAAAGGCCCTAACAAAAACGGAAATGATATCTTTTATTTCTTTTTAGATTACAATATTACCACCGGTTCAAACAAAAGAGCATCAGGGATGGGGAATTTTTATCCGGCAGGATATTTTCAAAACCTGAATACTGATAACAATACTATTAGCGAGGGTTACGCATATAAAAACAGAACTCAAATGAAAAACCATTGTATTTCAGAAGAACCGGACGGCCTGACCAAAAATTACAGCACCTGTGCCCTGTTAATTATGTACGACGGATGGCAGATTAAAGATGACTATCCTGCACTTTAAGTATTTTATTAAAAAAGACTTAACTGTTTCTGCTTTGCAAAATGCTTTTGGAGATAAGACGGCCTGTGGTATTTACAAAGCCCGTATTTATCTATAAGCGCCATATGTTCTTTGGTTAAATAGCCTGCGTTTTCCTTCCAGTTGTATTGTGGAAATTCTTCATCAAGTTTCAACATATACCTGTCGCGGCTGACTTTGGCTAAAATACTTGCGGCAGCAATAGATGCAGAACGGCTGTCCCCTTTGACAACATACCTTTGGGAATAATCAAAATCCCAAATACGCTTGTTACCGTCAATAAGTATCATTATCTCACTTCTTGCCAACATATTTCTGGCAATAAATTTTTCTCTGTTATCTGATAACGGATAAAGCTGATTAATTACATCCTCAATTGCAAGCCGCATTGCCTTTAAAGACGCATTTAAAATATTAATACGTTCAATTTCATCAACCTCAATACAAACTGTAGAATTTACAGAATTTTCTTTAATAATATCATATAAAACCTCTCTTTTTTTAGCAGAAAGTTTTTTGCTGTCATTTAGATCTTCAAGCTTTTCTATAAGCTCCTTTGAACGCTTGTCAAAACATACTGCGCTTGCAAAAACTCCTCCGGCACCGCAGCCTCTGCCGGCTTCGTCCGTTCCGATAACAAATCTTCTCTTCTGATTAAGGTCAAACGTAAAAAGCTGTACAACTCTTGAATCAACTGTCAAGGTTGTCTTTAAACGCTTTGCAGTCTTTTTATTATTTTTTTCAATTGTTTCATTGTCCTCAATAGAGTCATGGCCAAATCTGTTAAACTTATCCATTAAACCTCATCCAATATAAATTTTCCGATTTTACCTTCCCTGAAATCACGCAAAACAAAAACAGCTGTTCTTGCAATATCCGGCATTCCGCCGGAAGATATCCAGTTTCGTGCGTTTGCAATATCCTCAAGAGTTAATAAATCTGTCTTGTAAAACTCTTTAACTTTTTGTGAATACTTATTTTCAAGTAAAGCCAAAAGTTCTTTTGCAACTATTTCGTTTGAATAAGCATTTTCAGAAACAGCATTAACAAAGGCTAATTTTTTTGCTCTTTCCTGATCTTCCTGCTTCATAGGAATAATTCCTGGAGTATCAAGCAGCTCAAGCTGCGGATTAATCCTCACCCATTGTTGCTGCCTTGTCACACCAGCTTTTGCACCGGTTTTTGTTTTTGAAGATTTAGTTAGTTTATTGATAATACTTGATTTTCCGACATTTGGCATCCCTACAACCATAACCCTTGCCGGACGACGTAACAGTCCTTTAGCCATTAAAGCCTGTATCCTCGGTTCTGCAAGCTCAATAACCTTTTTTATAACCAAAATCAAATCTTTAGCATTTTTCGCATCGGATTTTAGCACAGGAAAGCCGTTTTTTTCTTCAAGAATTTTAATAAATTTGTTTAGTTCATTTGTATCAGTTAAATCAGCCTTATTAAGCAATATTAAACGGGGCTTTTCACCTAAAAGCCCCGTAATATTATCATAACTGCTTGATAAAGGCAGCCTTGCATCAATAACTTCTATAACCGCATCCACTAGAGAAAGCTGTGCTTTTAACTGTTTTTCAGCTTTCGCAATATGTCCCGGATACCAGTGAATATGAAGCTTATCTTTTTTCAATTTTTTCCTTGATGCGGGTTGCTTTACCTGAACGTTCTCTGAGGTAGTAAAGTTTAGAACGTCTTACATCACCTTTTCTGAGAACATTAATTTTTTCAATTCTCGGCGAGTTAAGCAGGAAGACACGTTCCACACCAACACCCTGAAAAACTTTTCTTACGGTAATAGTTTTATTAATACCTGAACCGTGTTTTTTAATAACAGTGCCTTCAAATGCCTGAATTCTTTCTTTGTTTCCTTCAACAATTCTTACAAAAACCTTAACGGTATCACCGGGATTTGTATCCGGCAGGTTTTCTCTTAAATATGGTTTTTCTAATTCGTCAATAATAGGGTTCATTTCACAATTCCTTTATAATGTTTATATTTCGTTCTTTTTTGAAATTCCTTAAATCGATGTTCCACAAATACATCGACACACGTAAAAGTATCGTAAAACAAAGGTATAAAAATTTCAAGCGGTTTTTAAAATTTTGTAATATAATTGAATTATGACAGGCGATTACAAAAAATTATTGAATAAGCATAAAAAGAAAAAATTTGCTGACCCTAAAACTATGGGTGTAAATATTGATAAAAATGAGTATTACGAAATAATACTTTCAAATTCCGCGCACCCAGAAAAGCGTTAGCCCAGACGAGGGAATTTTATCCAATTATCAGGTATTATATCCACATCGCGCCCCACATCCAACCATGGATCAGGTGCAATGACAACCTTATCTTTGTTATCTATTAACCAGGCTGCCCACCAGGAATAACTGGAGTTTGCGCAAATAGCATGTTTGCAGGCCTGAAGCAAATAAATATCCAAATAAGCTGTATTACTGGAAAAAATTTTAAACGGGTAATCAATTTTCAAATTTTCTTCAAGCCATTGCGGCTCATCCGATACCGCTATAAATGTACAGTTTGGGAATTTTTCTTTCATAAATCTTGCAGCCTTTTGATAATAAGACAAATCGCAAAGCCAATGAACTACATTACTCCTGTCAAGAGTGACATAGTCTCCTCTCCTGACATTAATAAAAATCGGACATTCATATTGTTCTATTTTCTTACGTTTTTGAACCAAAGAATTGTCCTTGATTGTTTTAAAAGTGAATGATTTTTTAATATCATTTTCAATTTCTTTAAAGTAGTTTTCACATTGAAAATATCCTAAATAATAAGCATCATTTTTTATTGCCAACAAATCAGGCTGATACTTATTAGCTTGTTTTTCACGTGTAATATTATTATTCCTTAGCAAGAATTTGAATATTTTTTTATGATTTGCAATAAAAGGAATTTTTGCAAAAACCGGCTCCTTAAATCTCATAGGAATTTGTTTAAAAGGAATAATATCAAGCTGTATATCAAAAATTTTATTCAGCTGTAAATCATCATGCTCATCACTAACAAGAAAAGAAGTGTCAAAAAATACCTTATCACCAGTATAATACTCAAGAGCTTTTGCAAAAGCATAGATGAACATTTGGTTACCAAGTCTGCCTATAAGACGTACAATCTTCATACAACAATCCATTAAAATTTATACAAGAAAATTATTATCAAGAGAATAATACAATAAAATAACTATTTTGACAAATATTCAGCATTACCGTATTACACATATTGAGTAAAAACTTCTATATAAGTCCATGAAGCTTGATATTGACAACAAAACTTTTTCAGGTTAAATTAACAATACGTGTTTGAAAAAACGTAAAATGAATTGAAAAACGAATATGGGCATGTGGTACTCTGCCGAGCGGATTGCGAGCTGAGAGCGGACGGTCAAGGCGTTAAGCCTTGCCGGTAGACCCGTTAAATGCGAGCAACCAAGGAGCGAGAGGTGACTAAATGTCACGTCGAGCGAGAGGGGTAGACACGCCTCGGTCGGAAGACCGATTGATAACTTAATATGGGCATGTGGTGGAATGGTAGACACGCTAGTCTTAGGAACTAGTGCTTACGCGTGGGAGTTCGAGTCTCTTCATGCCCAAATTTTTATTGATAATTGAATAAAAAGGTGCAGAGACTCAAACTGGTATGTTGCTCATGATATTCGCAACATACGGGAGTTCTACCCTAAAGGGCATCCTGCCTCGTAAGGCTCGGATACTCGCCTACGATGCAAGAGAGTCTCTTAATCCACAAACTTAATAAAAAATTTAAAACCTTATTCAAATAATAAGGTTTTTATTTTTCAAAAAGAGGCGACTATGCTTATAACCCCCTTGATTAACACAAATTTTAAATATTATAATCAACATCAAGTTAATAACTGCAAAACTTTTCAGCAGATTGGATATACAAATAACACGACATTTAAAGGACTCGGAGATAATTTGGAAAAATTGTCGCCTCTAAATTATTATATGCGTAAAATTTTTGCGAAATTTACACATATATCAAAATGTCGCAAATTTATGATAGACAAAGAGCTTAAAAAGAATTTAAATATTGTAGAATTAAAATCCGGGAAAAATGTTTTTCAGGCTTGGGATATTAATCCGAATGATTCGGAAAAATACATAATTTTTTACCATGGGCTAGGGCAAAATATTACATCTAATCAGGAATTTTACAAAACAATGATTAATAAGGGATACGGTGTTTTTGCTCCCGAATACGGCGGCTTTGGCGACAGCACGGGATCCGTTACCGCAAAATCCATTAGGGAAAACACTGAAGCCGCAATCAAATATCTGAAAAGAAAAGGTATAAAACCTGACAACATAGGAGTTGTCGGATTCAGCCTTGGAAGTTTTCCCGCAATAAATATGGCTCATAAAAATAATGATTTGAAATTTCTTGTGCTGATATCACCGTTTAATTCAATTAAAAACGAAAAAGATATTTTATTAAAAGGCCAAACACTAAAGCTGCCCAAACTTATTAGATATTTGCTGTCAAAATGTCCGTTTCTTGTTGATTTGGTAGACAATACATTCCAAAATTTGAAAAAAGTTAAAAAGTTAAAATTGCCTACTTACTTTATTCATTCCGAAAATGACAGAATTATTTCGACAACATCAACTAAAGAACTTGCAAATTCTTCAAAAAATCTGAAACAGTTTGTATTGCTCAAAAACGGCGGTCATTCAATTGAAACAGGTAAAATTAATGCATTCAATAATCTTCAGGGGATTTAACGGAACCTGCGGCCAACACAATAGTATTCAAATCCACGCTGAATAAGCCGTTCTCCGTCATACTGGTTTCTGCCGTCAAAAATAACAGGATTTTTCATTAATTCTTTTACCTTGTCAAAATCCGGACGTCGGAATTCATTCCATTCTGTTAATAAAAGCAGACAATCAGCTCCGTTAAGAGCATCATAAGAACTTTTTGCATATGTAATCCTGTCATCCCAGATTATTTTTGCCTGTTCAAAACCTTTAGGATCATATGCCTGCACCTTTGCGCCAAGTTCAAGTAATGCATTAATAATAGTAATAGCCGGAGACATCCGCATATCATTTGTTTTCGGCTTAAATGTCAATCCCCATACAGCAAAGGTCTTTCCTGATAAATCTGCGCCAAATCTTTGCAAAATTTTAGTAATAAAGAGAACTCTTTGTTCTTTATTGACCTCATCCGCAGCTTCTATCAAACGGTGTTCACAATTATGGTCACGCGCTATTTTTAATAATGCTTTCACATCTTTCGGGAAACAGCTTCCTCCATAGCCAAGACCTGGAAATAAAAACTGTGAGCCGATGCGTTTGTCGGAACACATTCCGATACGAACCATCTCGGCATCCGCTCCAACAGCCTCGCAAATATTTGCAATCTCGTTTGCATAAGAAATTTTAAGAGCCAAAAATGAATTTGAAGCATATTTTGTCATTTCAGCAGATTTTACATCCATTATAACAAAACGACTTGCCGTTCTAAAAAACGGAGCATAAACCTCCTGCATAATAGAAGTTGCACGGGCAGAATTTGAACCTATTACAACCCTGTCCGGTTTTAAAAAATCATCCACGGCAGCACCTTGTTTCAAAAATTCCGGATTTGAAACAACATCAAATTCTCCATTGTAATGCTTTTTGATAATTGCAGTAACTTTATCTGCAGTACCGACAGGAACTGTTGATTTATCCACAATAACTTTATAACCGTTAATAGCTTTCCCGATACTTTCAGCAACCTGTTCTACATAATGAAGATCAGCCGAGCCATCTTCACTCTGCGGGGTGCCGACTGCTATAAAACAAACCAGTGACTTTTGAACAGCGTCTCCCAAATCATCTGAAAAACTTAATCTGCCCTCCATAACATTTGACTTAATCAGTTCTTCCAATCCGGGCTCATAAATCGGGACAATACCGTTTCTTAATTTTTCAAGCTTATTTAAATCATTATCAACGCATATTACGTCATTTCCCATATCTGCAAGGCATGTTCCGGCAACTAATCCAACATATCCTGTACCTATTACACAAATTTTCATCTCAACTCCTTACTAAACTAACTTTACTCATAGAATAACACAAAAATTTTTTTCATGAGATAATATTTAGTATAAATCTAAACACAGAGAGGGATATTCATGGACTATAAACTGCAAAATACGGTATCAAAAGATGCCTTCAAGTATGGATATTTATTAAATAAAATTTATCCTTATATAAAACCTGTTCTCGGGAGAGCAATTTTAAATTTAATAATTGCAATTCCTTTAGGGCTTTTAGACGGTGTTGTTGCATTATCTTTAAAACCGTATCTTGACTTTGTTATTAACGGAGATCCTAACCATACATGGACATTTTTAGGGATTACCGTGCACTCACAGGCATGGCTTGCGGCAATTATACCTTTCGGTATAGTCGCATTTGCTTTGTTCCAGGGTGTCTTAAAATATTTAAGCAACTATTTGACAGACTGGACAGGGCTGAAAATTTCAAACTCTCTGAAAATAGATTTATTTAAAAAACTCACAATGATGGATCCTCAATTTTTTGATGTAAATTCATCAGGCTTGGTTTTGACAAGATTTTTGTCAGACCCTGACACTGCATCAAAAAATATTATTGAAATGCTGAAATCATTTATTGCAACTTTTTTCGGGCTTGTAGGGCTTGTTGCGGTTTTACTTTATAACTCCTGGAAGCTGGCAATTATAGGAGTTACAATTATGGCAATTGCAATTACTCCTGTTGCATTTATCCGAAAAAGAATTAAAAAAGTTTCTAATGCTTCAATGGTTGTCGGCGGGAATATGACAACAAATTTTAATGAAACATTCGCCGGAAATAAAATTATTACAGCTTATAATCTTCAGGAAGATCAAAATAAAAAATTTGAAAGCCAGATACATGAACAATTTCATCTTGCCATGTCATTAACAAAACGCGTCGGCTGGATGTCGCCTATTATGTATTTTGTATGTTCTATAGGTATTGCACTTGTAATGGCTTACGGCAACCATTTGATCTTAAGCGGACAGATGAGCGCGGGAAGTTTTGCATCTTTTGTAACTTCGCTTTTGCTGCTATATAAGCCGACAAAGACTCTGGGGAATACGTTGACAAATTTACAGACCGTATTTGTTGCAATGGGACGTGTATTTGAATTATTTGACATACAGCCGCAGATTAAATCTCCTGAAAATGCAATAAAATTAACAGGATTAAACAACTCAATAAAATTTAAAAATGTTTACTTTGAATATGAACCCGGTGTGCCGGTATTAAAGAACTTCTGCCTTGATGTCAATAAAAATGAAACAATTGCGCTTGTCGGAAACTCCGGCGGCGGTAAAAGTACTGTAGTTAGTCTGCTGCCCAGATTTTACGATGTAGCATCAGGTGCCATTGAATTTGACGGAGTTGATATCCGAAAATTTGAATTAAATTCGTTAAGAGCACAAATTTCATTTGTGTTTCAGGACAATTTTCTTTTCTCTGGCACAATTAAAGAGAACATATTAATGGGCAATGAACATGCAACCGACGGGGATATTGAAAGAGTCGTAAGAATGGCTCATCTGGATGAATTCACACATACGCTCGAAAAAGGACTTGATACTTATGTCGGTGAACGCGGCACAACTCTTTCCGGCGGACAAAGGCAGCGTGTTGCAATTGCAAGGGCAATGCTTAAAGATGCACCTATTGTAATTCTCGATGAAGCAACATCCGCTCTTGATAACAAATCCGAAGCAATTGTGCAGAAAGCACTTGATAACTTAATTCAGAATAAAACAGTATTTGTAATTGCTCACAGATTATCCACAATTAAAAATGCGGATAGAATTGCAGTAATTAATGAAGGTGAACTTGCAGAACTCGGAACCCACGAACAATTAATGGAAATTGAAAACGGCAAGTACAAACACCTTTATGAAATGCAATTCAAAAATCAGGAAGAAGCTGCTAAGGTTTAAAAATATGCATAAAATATTAAAAAAATGGATAGAACCCTATGTACTTTTAGAAACAATGAAACAGAATTGTAAACTTTCTAAAGTATATGTATTTGACGGTTTTTCCAAAACGGAAAAGAAAAAAGAATTCCTTGAAGCCTTGAAAGGGCTTAACTCTACCGGATTATATATGAAAAATGTAAACAGTTTTTATCTGTTTTACGGGCAGGCTAATATAGAAAAAATTTTGGGTTTATCAAAATCAGACTATGAAGTAACAGATAATATTGAAAAGCCCTTTGATATGATCGATATGGGGAAAGCCGAGGCAAGTTTTTTGATCTTTTAATAATTAATAATTGTTAACATTAAGCAATTTTCCCTGACAAAAATACTTTATATTTATAGAGGAAAAATTAAAGGGGAAAATCTTGAGTTTTATTAATTTAAACTTGATAGATAGAAATAATTTATCACTGTTTGAGGAAAAGAAAACATCAAACGACACTCCGCGTTCATACTATATAAACTACAGTATGCCGCCCTTATTCAGCTTTAGCACTTATAACTGTTTCAATTATTACCCCAATTTCTATACTTTTAATCCGTTTGTATTTAACAATTTTTACATGCCTCTTTATACATTCAGCAATACATACCTCAATACTCTAAACATATTCACACAGCTATATAATATGGCTTCCCAAAAGCATTCGACAGTGAGTGTCCCGCGCACCAATCCTACAAGAAGAACTCAAAATACAATATCTTGGACAACACCGTCAACTCCGACAAGATCAACATTATCCCTCTCAGATGTCGGGTATAACGCAGAAAAAGGCAACAAACTCGCTCAGACTGTAAGAAAAAATATAATTGGTTTTAATAACCAATGCGCAAAATATGTAAGAATAGCACTTGAACAAAGCGGACTTGGCAACGGAAGCCGGGGAGACGGATATCAATATGCTGACATATTAAGCAATAACAAAAACTTTAAAGAAATATCAACAAAAAATCTTAATCTTTCAAATCTGCCGGCCGGATGTATTCTTGTTTATGACAGAGGAGTTTCCGGATACAGCGGAGAGTACGGACACGTTGAAATAACTTTAGGCAACGGTCAGGCTGCAAGTGATGGGGTTACAAACAACATAAGACCGGGGGCAAGAGTATTTGTTCCGGTTTAGAGCTTTTTTAAAACCAAGTCCAACGATTTTTCCAATTCTTCCAATGAACCGTTATTATAAATAACGTAATCAGATAAACCCAATTTGTCCGACTGAGGCATCTGAGAATTCAGACGATTTTGTGCGTATTCGCGGGAATAGCCGTTACGTTTTATTAACCTATCAAGACGCACATTATCATCCGCATAAACAAATATAATACTGTCAAATAAATCCTGCATTTTGGCCTCAAACAAAAGCGGAATTGCGACGAAAATAAAATCTTGCGATTTATTTTCCTCAAAAAATTCTTCTATTTTGCCTTTTATCTGCGGGTGCAAAACACCTTCGAGCCTGTTTTTTTCTGTATTATCAGAAAAAATTAATCTGCCGGTTTTTACACGGGAAAACTCTCCGCCTTCAAAAATATCATAATCTTTAAAAGTTTCATAAAGCGGTTTATTTTTAACTGTTAAAAGTCTGTGCGCGGCTTCATCCGTATCAAAAACATTAAATCCTCGTTTTTCCAAAAATTTTTGCACAGTTGATTTGCCAGATGCAATATTTCCGCAAAGAGCTATTTTTTTCATGAATTTGCAATCCTGTTTAAAAAGTTTTTTAATTCCCTTATCTGTACAGGTTTTACAGGTTTAAATTCTCCGCGTTTCAACCCGTCCAGATTTAAAGTTGCATGCTGAATTCTTTTCAATGTCCTAACTTCATATCCGAAATGCTCAAACATCTTTCTTATCTGCCTGTTCATCCCCTGATAAAGAGTAATCTGCATTTCAGTATGCTTATTATCCTTTGCCAAAACCTGAATATCCGCATAAGCGATTTTCCCAGGTTCAATTTCAATACCGTTAGCCATTTGCTCAAGTTCGTTTCTTTGAACTTTTGAATCTACCGTTACAATATATACCTTAGGAACTTTAACTGACGGATGGGTAAGTTCATTAATCAAATCTCCGTCATTTGTTAAAATTAACAATCCTGTTGAATCTTTATCCAAACGCCCCACAGGTTTCAGCCCGAGCATACTTTCAGGCAGCAAATCATAAATAGTTTTACGTCCTTTTTCATCATCGCAAGTCGTAATATACCCTGCCGGTTTATAAAATCTGTAATACTCATGTTTTGCCGGCCTTATTAACTTTTGGTTAACAAATACTTTATCTTTTGCCTGGACAAGATAGCCCAACTCAGTAACAATTTTGCCATTTACATTAACTTTGCCCTGCTCAATAAGTTCATCAGCCTTTCTCCTGGAACAGAGACCTGATGAAGCAATATATTTGTTTAAACGGATACCGGGCATTTTTCCGAATCCCTTTCAAAAGCATTTACAACAGCTTCAGGAAGTCTTCTGTAAAGTTTTCCAGCTTCTGTTACCGCTACAACATCAAACAATGCCTCTATATAAATTTTTTCCGTTTCTTTGGATTTAATAACCTGTTTAAACGTAACCGAGAGGCTATTGTATTTTTCAATCCAGGTTTCAATAATAACAGTATCATTAAGTTTTGCGGATGCTTTATATCTGACATTCATATTTGTAACCGGCAGCAGAATATCCGAATTTTTCAATGTAACGAGATCCAGTCCCATTGAATCACATAAATCAACTCTGCCCTTTTCCAGCCATCTCAAATATGCCCCATGCCAGACAACACCATAAGCATCAGTATCAGAATAATAAACTTTTGTTTCAAATATATTTTTCATAACACAATAATTATAACACAAGGAGGCAAATAAATGAAATACAAATGTAACGTATGCGGATGGATTTACGATGAAGAAAAAGAAGGCACAAAATTTGACGAACTTCCGGATGACTGGAGCTGCCCGGTTTGCGGCGTTGGTAAAGATATGTTTAGCAAAGTGGAATAAATTAGCAATTTTTAATATTTTCCTGTTTTAATAAAAATGTGAATGGTTTAAGTAGTGTACAACCGAATTTTGGCAACTATGGCTACTACAGGAGTTTCCCTGACAGCGGCCGTTCAAATATGTACGTTCAGGAAGAAGTTCATGAACCAAATCCGACAAAAACAATTGTAACTGCGGGGCTGTTACAGGCTTTTGCAATGTTTTTACAAAAGGCTTCACAGTGGTGCGGCAATAAACTTATGCAGGGAAAAGAATTTACCTCTGCTGAAAACATTTATAAAACCGCAGAAAATATGGTCAAAGACAACAAACTTAATGTAACAGTTGACTTTATTGATAATAAAAATATAAATAATTACAGCGGAGATATTAAAGAAGCACTAAAACCGGTCGCCAGAGGAGAAAATGCATTTTATACCGACCAGCTAAAACTTGCTGTCGC
>CALVEX010000079.1 GCA_944326655.1 Candidatus Gastranaerophilales bacterium
TTGATACCGATATTTCAGATATTTTAGAAATATTCAATCCCAATTTTATCGAAACAATAGTACATATAATCAAAGCTAAAATCTGCGAGGGAACATATTTATTCCACCGTTTCGGAAAACCAAACACAATTATTAAAGTCAAAACACCGATTGCCAAAGCCTGAATATTAAGCATGCCAGCCGATTTAAAAATATTTTCAATACTCTCGATAGTATTTGATGATGTCGGCAAACCAAGCAGCGGATTTATCTGCATTATTATAATGATTATCCCCACACCGTTCATAAAACCTGATATAACAGGGTACGGCACATATTTAACAATTTCCGGCAATTTAGTAAGCGATAAAATAATTTGAAAAATTCCGGCCAAAAACAAAATAAATATTACCGCACTCAAATCTTTATTCAGAGCATGCATAATTGATGCAACAACAATTGCAACAGGTCCTGTAACACCGGATATCATAGGCACCTTTGTTCCGATAATACCGGCGACAAAGGATAAGATAATTGCGCCCCACAGTCCCGCACTTGCGCCAAAACCAGTTGCGACACCAAATGCAAGAGCCTGAGGAAGAGTTATCACTGCTGCATTTAATCCGCCAAGTATGTCTCCCGCTAAAACTTCCGCTTTGTTTTTCAAATCCATAAAATTATTATAGTTAATCTTTATGATATAATCAAATTATGAAGCTGAAAGAGATTTATTCAGATAAAACCCAAAAGCCTGTTATTTCTTTTGAAGTTTTTCCGCCAAATAACGAATACGAAAAACTGCTAGAGGAAATAAAAGTTTTAAGAGAATATAAACCCGAATTTATTTCATTAACTTACGGGGCCGGCGGTAAAGGAGGAAAATCTTTCGAGCTTTTACAACAGATTAAGACTCTTGATATAAATGTTATGCCGCATTTTACCTGTATAACATCTTCAAAAGAAAGCATAACATCCGCACTGGTTAAAATTGAACAGGAAGGCATAGAAAATATTCTTGCCCTCAGAGGTGATATACCGGATTTTGAGATAAACAGGCACTTTGACTTTAACCATGCCAACGAACTTGTAGAATATATTAAACAAAGAACAAATCTTTCAATCGGGGTTGCCGGCTACCCTGAAGGGCATATTGAGAGTCCTGATTTATATTCGGATATTAAAAATTTAAAGAAAAAAGTTGAAGCGGGGGCTGATGTTATATTTACACAACTGTTTTTTGATAATAATAAATTCTTTGATTATGTTAACATCCTGAGAGATGAAGGGATAAACCTCCCGGTGGTTGCAGGTATTATGCCGGTGTTGAGTGAAAAACAATTAATTAAAATGACTTCTATGGCTAAAATAACAATACCCGATATAATTAAAGAAAAAATCGAAAAATTTAAAGATGAACCAAAGTCTTTAATAAAATTCGGCATAGATTATGCCGCTTCACAGTGTATTGATTTAATTCGGCACAATGTTGCGGGACTTCACTTTTTTACACTGAATAAATCTTATTCAGCATCAAAAATTTTGGATAATATAAAGGGGGTATATAATGGATAATTTAAACAAGCACATTGAACACACACTTTTAAAACAGGATGCAAAACACGAAGATTTTATAAAACTTTTTGAGGAAGCAAAAAAATATAATTTCTTAGGAGTTTGTATAAATCCTTTGTATGTAAAATTTGCAAAAGAATATCTGAAAGACAGCGGGGTTAAAATAGTTACGGTCGTGGGATTTCCGCTCGGAGCAAACAAAACGGAAGTTAAAACATTTGAAACTACAAAAGCCGTAGAAGACGGTGCAGACGAAATTGATATGGTTATTAATGTTTCCAAACTCAAAGATAAAGACTATGACTTTATAATAAATGACATAAAAGCAGTAAAATGCGCCTGCAAAGAGAAACCGTTAAAGGTAATTCTTGAAACAGACCTTTTAACAAAAGATGAAATAAAAAAAGCCTGCGAACTATGTGTAGAAGCAAAAGCTGATTTTGTAAAGACTTCAACAGGCTTTGTAAAAAACGGCGTCGGTGCAAAAGCTGAAGATGTAAAATTAATGTATGAAACCGTATCTCCTTATGGGCTGAAAGTAAAAGCCTCCGGCGGTATCAGAGATAAAGAAACGGCTATAAAGATGCTCGAAGCAGGGGCAGAACGGTTAGGCACAAGCTCAGGGGTTAACATCATTTCTTAAATCTTGACCATGCTATAATATTCATTAAAGGAATAGTATATGGGCGATGAAGACAAGCAATTTGATGCCACACCGAGAAAACTCGAGCAGGCAAGGAAAGAAGGCCAGGTTGTTAAATCAAAAGATTTTTCAACCGCTGTTTCTCTGCTTATTCTTTTTTCCGTAATATTTGGGCTTGCTCCTTTTATATGGGAACAGATTGTACAGCTATATGTCCTTCTTTATGAACAAATACCAAACGGACATTTGTCTGAAATCGGTCTTACGTATATTCTTACTGTAACAATAAAATGTACAGTATTAATTATAGGCCCCGTACTTTTTATTGCCTGGTTTGTTGCGATTATGGCTGATTTTATACAGGTAGGCCCTCTTGTTGCGACTGCCCCTCTAGTTCCCAAACTCGACAAATTAAATCCGACCAAATATTTTAAAAACCTAATGTCCATAAAAACACTGTTTGAATTATTCAAAAATATTCTAAAAGTAATTCTGCTCGGCTATATCGGCTACAGCGTTTATATGGAGCATATTGAAAATATTTTAATGCTTGCAGCCATAGATAACAATTTTGCGGTTATGATAGAGTTCGGCAAACTCATTACAGACTTTATTTTCAAAGCCTGTATTGCGTTTTTGGTAATTTCTGCAGCTGACTACGGGGTAACCAAGTGGAAATTCTTAAAAGACCAGAAAATGTCTTTTAAAGAAATTAAAGATGAATATAAAAATACCGAAGGCGATCCGAATGTAAAAGCAGCACTTCGCCAGCGCCGTATGCAAATGCTGCAAAGAGGTATGATGGATGCCGTTCCTGATGCTGATTTTGTGGTTACAAACCCGACTCACATAGCATGCGCGCTTAAATATAAAGCAGAAGAAATGGCATCGCCGATGTTAATAGCTAAAGGTACCGAGCTTATTGCAAAAAGGATTATATCAATTGCAAGAGAACACGGTGTTCCGGTTATTGAAAACGCTCCTGTTGCACGTGCACTGTTTAAAATGGTCGATTTAAACCAGCAGATTCCGCCGGAACTTTACAAAGCAATCGCTGAAATCTTACTTTTTGTATATAACTTGAAAAATACTACAAATAAAGGTAGAATATAAGAAGTTCTATGATAATATATTATTGTAATCATGATTATACAGGATCAAAATAAACTCAAAGAATATATAGATATTGTACAAAAAGTTGCCAAAGTGGAACAGAGAAGAATTCCTTCACACATGGTTGAGTATGAAGAACTTGTCTCCATTGGTATTATTGCAATACAGGTTTTAATTAAAAATAAATCTCCCGAGCAGCTTGAAAGATACAATGCGGCATATATAGCAACTGCTGTTCGCTGGGCTATCAGGAACGAATTAAGAATAAGATATAAATGGTACTCTCTAAAACATAAACCTGAAGACGAATATGATGAAGAGGAAGCCGTTGAAGGTATGGATATGCAAAAAGCCAAGGTTCGCGAAGCCATTTATGAAACCGTACTTTCTATTGACGGACTTGCGGCTGCAGCTAGCGATAATGATTCGCCTTTTGACTTTTTAAAAGATACCCATGCACAACCTGATGAAAATGCAGAAATTACGGAAATGGGGCGAATGATAAGAGAAGCAATTGCCAAACTTCCGCCCAAAGAGAGAACTGTTGTTGAATACAGGTTCTACAGAAATATGCAGGTTAAAGATATTGCTCGTCAGGTAGGTCTGTCTCCGTCGAGAGTAACGCGTATTGTGCAATCTTCACTCAATACCGTGAAAGAATACCTGAATTCCAAAGAACAATACGGATATTAAGGAATTATTCATCAACTATTTTTATTCTGCCGTCATCTTTAATTTCTATCGGAGCATTCAACTTTTTCACATAATCGCAGGTTAATTTGTCCTTATCAAAGTCAAATTTTTCATCAACCTGATTTGAAGCAATTTTATTTGAAAGCAAATTGTCCCCGCCGGAGGCAAGAAAATCATCCGTAGCAACTGTATATATTTTATCAGGATCAGGATTATTTACATCTATTGGGATTTCCTTTCCGGATTTGTCAATAAATGACATCTCTTTAAGCTCTCCTTTTTTAGATACGGTATATTTTAAACCGGACGGGATAACTATACCAGGTTTATTCCCCGGCCTTGTAAACGATTTTGCGCCATTTTTAACAGCATCTACAATTTCTTTTTCGGTTAGTTTAAGCTTAACCATATTATTTTTTAAGGGAACAACTTCAAACACCTGCCTTGAATCTAATGCTCCCGGTTCAAAAAATCCCCTGATATTACCGACATTTGTAATCGCAATATCAGTGCCAAATTCATTTCTGACCGCATCCATTATAAAAAATCCGTTTGCATTTGGCTCAATCAGCCTGTTTTTAACCTGCGGCGCCACAGATTTAATTGTTCCTAAATGTTCTGGTTTTCCTAAAATCTGGTCAAATACTCCTTTCAAAACCCTGTTTCGTTTGAAACTTCCTGACGGAGTAACATTATTTTGTGCTTTTACAATAATACCTTTTTCGTCATCCCATGTAATTTTTAAATCTCCGAAGTATTCACCGTCTTTACCCGCCTGCGTAATAATTACAGGCTCATTTGTTTTTGAATACAAAAGATTTTTGCCCTCAACAATACCCTCAAGCAGGTCATGAGTATGCCCGCCTATAATAACATCAATTCCGGATGTTTCTTTTGCTATTCTCTGATCTTTTTCCAGACCGCAGTGGGAAAGCAGAATAATTTTATTTATCCCCTGCTTTTTATATTCATCAGTAAGAGATTGAATATCTTTTAATGTTTTTTCAAAATCATCAATTCCGATTTGTCTTCTGGATTCGTTATCTCTTAGACGTTCATGTAAATCAGGAGGTGCAAGACCGATAATTGCATATTTATGCCCGTTCTTTTCAACAACAAAAGATTTTTCAATAATTCCGTCTAAAGGATTACCTTTTGGAATTTGCAGGTTCATTCCCAAACTTTTAAATTTAGCGCCTTTCTTACTTTCAGCTATTTCCGAAGGGCTTGCATCATATTCATGATTTCCGTCAGAAGTAGCTTCTACTCCAAGACCGTTCATATAAGTGCTGGCCGCTTTTACAATATGTAAATCAGCCCCGGCAGAAATGTCTCCGGCAGCAAGAACAAATTTGTCTGCTTTTGAATCTTTGTTAAGATTATCATAGATTGTTTTTGCAGTGTAAATACGCGCCATATTGCCTATTCTGCCGTGATTGTCATTTATATAAAAAATATCAGTCAGAACTGTATTTGCAGGTTTCCATTCTTTTTCAAAAGTATCATTTGAGACAGGACTTGTAAGAGCAGGATTTGTATGTTTGGCAGAAACCGGAGGGACTGAGCCGTATTTTTGAAGTGCACTTATTATTAAATTCATATTTTTTCACCTGTTATTTAAATTAATTAAACATCATCAATATTTTTTTTGCTAAAAATCAGCTTAATGTTAAAGAACATTAAGCCGCCATTTGAAATCTGCTACCAGCTTGTTGTCCCGCCTGTTTTTTCAGTTCTTTGTATGTTTTTAAACCTTCCACCCAGTTTTCCACAAGATTTACATCATTTAAAACGACCGACTGCGGTAATGCTGCATGGTGTATCTTTGGAAGCAAGTAGTCTTCAGAATATTCAACAGGCTTTGAAACATTATCATCAGTGTCATTGCAGATAAAAATCAATTTGCCGTCTTTATCTACTTTAATACCGGTAATTGTAATTTCATGACCGTTTATTATTGTATTATTTCCGTCAACCTGTGTATAACCGATAATAACATTTTCTCCTAAATTTAACGCATCGCAAATTTGTTTTTTCATGGTATTGAAATCAGTTTCATATCCCACAAGTCTTGCGTTTTCATCTACTGTCTGATAAGTTACCGAAATTTTATTTTTGTCTTCAACAACAGATTCTGTAAATGTTTTTTCAAACTCTATCAGCCCTTTATCATTTTGGTTAAATTTCCCTGCGCGTTTGTCTGTCAAAGAATCATAAGATTGCTGGGAGCCGACCTGCATAAATGTTGACTGCATTAAAACATCGAGAGAAGAACGTTCATATTTATCCCTGTCAACAGTCTGTATATGCGCCCTTACAATTGCATTTTTATCAGGAGCAAAAGTTAATGTAGCTTTGTCAAAATCTTTTGCCTCGTAGGGAATTTCAAAAGCATTTAACAGCCATATTGCATCAAGAGTGTTGTCTGCAAGATTATTCAATTTAATATCTTTTTTTACTGAAAGCGAAGGTGAACTTAGGCCTTCGGCAAATCGTGCAAATTCAGCAGGGTGTTTATCAGCCAGATTAAATTCTATACTTGCAGATACACAGGTGCCGGAATGTTCGACATTAGCATCCTGTCCGTTTTCCAATGCAGCAATCTGAGCCTTATATTGCTGCGGAATATTTCCAAACTGTTGTGTTATTACGTGAGGGTCAGCAATAGCGGCAATTGTATCTTTCAGAATTACAATATTGTTAAGTCCCTGAGCTCTCGGGGCAGCAGCAATTTTATAAAGATTATCAAGTGTTGTTGAATTGTCATTAGAATCAGAATTCAGCAAAGCGCCTGTTTTTAAAAGAACATTCAGCTGTTTTTTAGACTCTCTGTCAAGCAGTTTTGTTAATTCATTATATTTCTTTTTTTCGTCTTTTGAAGAAAGCTCTGTTCTTAAATTGGAAGCAGCAAATGACGGATTAAACGGAATCTGTGTCATTATAGGATTTGAGGTAAAAGAAGGTTTTACCTCTTTAGGCTGTTCATCATTTGAAACATTAGAAGACTTTCCGGCCTTTAATGTGTTATAATTATTATACAAGCTGCTGTTAATATTATATGAATACACTATTCCACTCCGCTGCTACACATATTATATAAAAAAAATAAATAGAAAAATTTGCTAATTTTTAAACTTAGATTAACAAATGTTACAACAGGGATTAAAATATTTTGAAAATAAAACCGCTTACTAAAGAACAAATAATTATTTCAACAGACAGATTAACAAGATTTAAAGAAACAGAAACAAAATACTTACGTGTTTTCAAGGATATAATTCTGAATAATCTTATTGAACCAAAATTCAAAAAATCAGAACTGGATGAAATGGATTATGAAGAAATCAAAAATTATGCAGAGAAAATAATTAATCTATCCGTTAATGAAAAGTTTGAAGATGCTTTAATAAATCAAAGGCTTTTTGAATATGAAAATTCAATATTCAAACTTGATGATAACACGCAAAAACTTCTCAAAAATAAAATCAATTACAAAAGCATTATAAAACTATTACCTGATAATATCCCCAAAAACTTAAAATTTCTGAAATCTCTCGGCGGGGAAAATCCTTTGGCTCAAAGGGAAAAAGAACGTTTCTGCTTTCCTGTTGAAAAAATTGTATTATGTGAGGGTATAACCGAAGAAACACTTCTGCCGGAGTTTGCAAAACTTTGTGACTTTGACTTTAACCAAAACGGGATTTACATTGTTTCCGCAGGCGGGAAAAATCAGGTTGTAAAATATTTTTATAATTATGCCGAATGTTTAAAAATACCAATATTTGTTCTTCTTGACAAAGATGCAAAAGACAATTTTAACGAAATAATACATAAATTAAGAGAATTTGATAAAATTCATCTTTTAAAAAGCGGAGAGTTTGAGGATTTACTGCCGGATTCTTTAATTATAAAAACATTAAATTATGAGACAAAAAATATATCTGCCGCGCCTATTGAAGGATTGAACGAAAGCTTGTCAAAAGTAGAATTTTTAGAAAACTTTTTCAAACACAGAGGGCTGCACGAATTTAAAAAAGCAGAGTTTGCGCTGGCCGTAAAAGAAAATATAAACTCCCCCGATGACATCTCCGATGAAATTCTGGAAATAATAAAAGAAATAAAAGGGACAAAAAAGTCCCTTCATAAAATGGAGTTTTAATGTATATGTATTGCTTATCTAGTTACTTACGAGTCTCATGGCCTCTTCGAGCAGTTCTTTATTAGATGAAATCAGCTTGTTTGCGACTTCCATCTGCAATTTAGCCATTTGAAAGTATGAAATATTCGCCTTGAAATCCGCATTTGATAATTCTAACAGACCCGAACGTATTTCTCCCGAGCCTAAAAGCGGTTTCCCGGATTCTTCAGTTTCCAAAAACAAGCCCGGCTTAAATTCATACAAAGCAGCAGCGTTATGAAAGTTTCTTGTAGTTACCTTGTAAAGAGGTACGGAACGTTTGCCGCCGTCTGCCTTACCGTAAATCGTACCGTCACCTTTAATTTCATAATCATCGTATTTACCTAAAAATTTTCCGTTATTAGGATCAATCCAGAGTTTGATATTTGTAGTCGGGATATCAAGGGCACCGCCTTTCATAGCGGTTTCCTGATAAAGATCTGATGCCACGGACTTTGTACCCTGCATAATTTCACCTTTATCATTCAAAATATAACCCTGGACAGTGTTGCCGTTTCTGTCACGGTAAACCCCTTCACTATCAAACTTAAACTCTCCTAATCTCGTGTAAATACTTTTCCCGGTTTCATCTTTTACTAAGAAAAAGCCCTTACCTTCAAGGAATAAATTTTCAGCAGAGGTACCAGGAGTAGATTTTCCCTGGTCAATTTTCTTGTCGTAATTTTCAGATATAGCCCCGCCAAGGAAAGTTTTGAAAGTAACCTGTTCTTCTCTAAAACCGGGAGTATAAACATTTGTCATATTATTTGCAATGACATCCATCCAGTTAGTAGTAGATTTTTGGGTATTTAGCGCTGTAATAAAAGAATCATTCATTGCTGTTCTCCTTGTTATTTCTGCGTCTTTCCTGCTGTTGTCTGTTTTGGTTGCTGTAACTCAATTCGGAATACGGAAGATTTTGGTCGTCAAATCTTTGTCTTAATGATGAAATATTATTTCTCAGATACTGTTCAACAGCTTTGTCACCGGGAATAAAGTTTGCCGCAAGACTTCCGTCTTTATTAACCTTTATAATGACAGAAACATCTTTGTCAAAATTTATTCTGAAAGGCTGGTTTGTTTTCATTGATTCAGACAGTTTATCCATTAAAACTGATGAAACCTGAACATTTTTTTGAACAGTTTCAGCATTACCATTTGCTAAAGACTGATTTATAGAGTCAGATATGCTTTTCATTGACATATCTGTATTTTGAACAAGATTTGCAAAGAAATTAGCATCGCTGTCCGACATATTTATTACATCATAGTTAAAAGTCGTTGCAGAGTTAACCGTGGACATTAAATCTTTAGTATTTAAAAGACTTTGAATATTCTGGGATAAAAGAGACTGACTTTCATTATGATACTTAAAATCCGTAAAATTAACCCCTCCGGTCAATGAGTCTTCCGAAACAATATCATCAGCATTTTTTAAATCTTTATTTTTGTCTGTATTTTTTGTATCAGTTTTTTTATCATTTGAAATTTTATTCTCTTCATTTGTTTTGGAGGTATCTTCTGTTTCTTCAGATTCCGAAACAGTTTTCATTTCTTCTTCAAATGACTTTTCAGAAGTTTTTTTGCTGCTGCTTGTTTTACTCTGAGATTGGGTTGAACTTACATCAGATGTACTTGCGGTTGCGGCTGCTGAAGCTGTACTTACATTCATTTTTAACTACCTCCGTCTATTTCTTCTAACTGCTTGAGAATTTCCTGTTCTTCCTCAATTCTTTCTTGGGACTGCCTGAAATATCTTGTAACACCCAGTTCGGAATAATTTTTCAATTCAGCTTTCTTTTCTTCTTCAAGATAAGCTTCTCTGTGCTTTTCTTTGTGTTTTTCAAGAACTTTCACGCCTTGTTCAAGTTTTACAAGCTTTGCCGTTTCTTCATCCAGAACTCTCTGAGCCTCTGCTCTGATTGCTTCAAGCTGTTCTGCTTTCTCCCATAAATGTTTCAGGTAATTATCATAAGCCTCGTACATCATAGGATCTGCATGACGCATATTTGCTTTTGTGGATTGTATCTCTTCTTCGTTTTTTCTGATATTCTCCTCTGCTGTCAGCACTGCCTGTTGTGCTTTTTGAACAACCAGAAGCTGCTCTTCTTTTTTGCGGATTCTGAATTCCAGAACTTTTTGCAGTCTGTATCTGAAAGGCATTTTATATCACTCTTTGTGTTATATTATTACTGATTTTCAGAGTGTTATAAACATCTATATGTATGATATTAATGACATTAGATAAAAAGTCAATCTAATATTGTAACACCTGCGCCTGTGCTTCTGTCAGTTTTTGATCTGTAGTAGCCGGTGTTTGAACGTATGTCAATATCCTGTCCTGAAGCATTCATAGCCCTTTCCGCTTCAAAATAATCCATATAAGCAGGATCCATCGCAGGGGTTATACCGGTAGGCATTCCCATAAACTGGTTTTTAAAATTTCCCCAGAGTGTATTTTGCCAGCTGCTTCCCATTGTTCCGGTAAATAAAGGCGGACGGTAACCGTTGTAACTGTCATACCCCGGAGAAGCAGAATACATAGCATTTGGGTCAAAGGCTTTATAATTTTTTGAAATACTTTTAAGTGTATAAAACCTTTGAGTTAAGTCACCTGTTTGAACAGCGCCGAGCAATTTTTGCTCAAGCCTTTCAATACGGTTTTTCGCAGAATCGTATTCATAAGTTTGCAGAAGAATTTTCTTCTCTATCTTGTCTAACCCTGAAAAACTGTTTGCAACAGATTTAATATTACTTATATTATCACCTCTTCTTATTACTTTTGTTCTCCTGATAACAGGTGTCCTGTAATAATTATTCGGATAGCCGTTATAATACCTGTTATACCTGTAATTAGGACTGTAATAATTTCGGTTATTATAATTGTTATAACGGTATGGATAATAACCTGTATTATGATATCTTACATAGGACGGATTATAGTAATAACCGCTATTATAGCCGTTATTAACCCCGAATATACTCGATAAAATTCCTGCATTTGCCGATAACGTTACACAGAATAATACACCAACAGTAACAAATATTTTTTTCTTCATATTTACCTCATCTCTTTTAAATGAGAATAAACAGATATTCAAAATATTTCATTAACTTTTAAGGCTATTTATAAGGATTAGTTCCAGAATATGGTAAAATCACTATCCTCTGTTACTTCCTTATTTTGCAGAATTGTCCTCGGAAGTCGTCCACCTTTTTCTATCAGGGAACAATATTCGTCCGTAAGAAAAAGTTTCTGGTCAAGCGAACCGTTTCTATTACGTTTCGAAAGTGTCATATAAAATACGTCATATCCCCACTTATTAGGTCCTTTCAATCCGTTGACGTCAAAAAGAATGGCCGTTCCATAACCGCCTGACTTCAAACTCATTTTTACAATAGCGCCATCTTTAGTTGAATAAACATCAATAAAAGGATTTAATGATGTACTATAATCATCAATACTACCACTACAGTTTATATTAATAAATTTACCGCCATTTGCTATAACATCATTTTTGGGGGTGTACTTATATTCTGAGCTATGATTTATTGGTGTAAGATTTAATATAGAAACCAAAGATTCCTGCAAAGCAGAACAATCATCGAATT
>CALVEX010000080.1 GCA_944326655.1 Candidatus Gastranaerophilales bacterium
TCAATTCAACTTTTTTCATAATATTTGCAATTTCTTTAAAGCCTACAGGTACATTAACAACGTTAATTCCTTGTCTTTTAGCCCATTCATCCCATGAAATTGCCGATGCTGTTGTTTTGATTAAAAATCTCGGATGTTTATCCCACAGCCCCTGTTTTTTCAATTGTTTTGACCAGAAATCCATTATCATAAGGAATGCCTGATTGGCTGTGAAGATTGTAAGAATTAAATCTTCATTTAACCTTATATAGTCAATCCCGGCCTGTTCAAGTTCAGGAATTGTGCATGCAAATTCCGTCTGCGCAATGGTTAATCTGTCATGGTCGGGGTCTGTTATCAAAACAGATGTTCCGACTGGCATTTTTGTTAATTTGTCTTCATAATGCAGAGTTTCTATAACGGGGAAGAATTTTTCGCCGTTCTGCCTTTTAGCAACAACTGTTGCATCAACAGAATAGTCATAAAAAGCTTTTTCCCCTTTCGGCGTATGATCGTATTTGCCGATTGAATGGAAAAACGGGTCTTCTTCCGTATTAAACCAGGTAAATTTGTCAGAAATTCCGAGTTTGTTTAATACCCTGCTTAGTGTTCTGTATGCTGAACCGCCGACATTTTCGATTACGATTTTATCCTTTATTTTATTAATTAAATCAAGGTTAACTTTTTGGGCAACACCTGATTTTAAATATTCTACATATAAATCAACTCCGTCATCCACTTTTGCAAGTACATTTTCATCAATCAGCGGGTTGTCTTTTGCTGCTATTTTAATTTCGTATGTGCCGTTTTTCTTTGTTTCATCAAAAATTTCTCTTATTTTATTTACAAATTCCATGGATTCTTCGGGCAGGTACTGGCTTCCCTGGCAATTTAAGTCTTTTGTGGCATTTTTAACTGAAATACCATGGCTCGATGTAATGTATTCTCCGCCGAGCAGGTCAAGTTTAAATGCTAAAAATGATGCAAGCCATATCGGAATAGTTTTTCTTTCTTTCGGGACAAGTGTTCTTATGCCGTTTGCAGCCTGAATTCTTGCAATGGCATCAAGAAACAGATCCGAGTTGTATCTTACTTCTCTGCCTGCAACTTTTACAATTTGTTTTCCTGCATATTTTTCTTTAGCGACAAGTGCTTTTGCTAATGTAGCAAGAACTATGCCGACAAGATTAATAGGAAATCTTGTATCCTGCGGGTATAAAATATTTTGGGGACCTCTTATTCCGGCCGTAGAAACTTTTGCCTCTTTTGCATAATTTGCAAACCATTCTTCAAGATTTAACCCTTGCGGATTTTTATCTTTATCATAAGGCATTAGATGTTCTTTTTTCAAAGTGAATGTGAATTCGCCATCTTGTGAAAAGTCCATTAAATTTAATTCTTTAACATAATCCGGTGTTTTTTCATACACGCTTTTGAATAATTCATTCTCTAATTCCACGTTTGAGGTTTTCATAAGTTCTCTCCTTAAAATATACTTATTTATATAATATATAAAAAAAACTTGTAATGTGCAATCTTTGAATATATAATTATATTGTATATTAGTTATTTATATGGAGTAGATAATGTTCCGGGCTAAAGATAAGAATTATACAAAAAGAAAAGCGTCCGAATTTAACGGTTGGAGAACATTTCTTCAAATTTTGGTATGCAGATATTTTTATGGTATAAGATTAAAATTTGTATATCGTATAGAAGTTCACGGACTTGAAAATGTACCGGAGGATAATAAATATATCGTCTGTGCAAACCACCTTTCAACCCTGGATCCGCCTATGCTTGCTGCTGTTTTGCCAAGAAGAATTTCTTTTATGGCAAAACAGGAACTTTTTGATATTCCCTTTATAAGGTGGTGGCTTGATTGGCTTGGGGCTTTTGCAGTGAACAGGGAAAGCCTGAGTCCTTCTACTATAAAAACGGTTATGGAGATAAAGAAAAGTGATTGGGTCTTTGGAATTTTTCCGCAAGGCACGCGCGGAGTTCCTGGGACTATAACCGGGGTTACCAAAGGATTTGCAGGGCTGGCAAAAATTACAAAATGTGATGTTTTGCCTGTTGGCATAACAGGTACTGATGAGGTTAAAAGAGTTCCATTTACCGGTAAAATAATAGTAAGAGTAGGTAAACCGATACCATACAGCGATAAACCTGAAGAAGTTGTAGAAAAATGGATTGACGCTATTCAGGAACTTACGGGATTTACATATGTTTCTCAAAATGATGATGATAAAAATTTAGGAGTTAAGAATAATGGTTAAAAAAGAAAGAAATTACAATCGCAGATATCCGTACGAATACAATATATTTCGTACAATATTCTATATGTGTTTCCTTTACGTAGTTGTTATACCTTTTATGAAAATATTCTATAATTATACGATAACCGGCAGAGAAAATTTACCGACTAAAGCAAAGAGCGGGAAATTTATCTATACGGCAAATCATGTTTCGCACTTTGATCCTCCTATGGTTACTATGGCATGCGGTCGTCCTATTGCTTATATGGCCAAAAAGGAACTTTTCCAAAAAGGCGATAAATTCGAGTGGCTTGTAAAACGTCTCGGAGCTTTTGCCGTTGACAGGACAAAACCGGAAATAGCAACTTTCAAGACCGTAAAAGATATTTTATCAACAAGCTGGTCTCTGGGAGTATTTCCGCAGGGCGGTATAAGACCTTACGGCTCAGAGTTGGGTGTCGGGGATTTAAAAAAAGGTTTTATAGTAATTGCAAAAAATGCAAGGGCGGATATTGTCCCTGTTGCAATAGGCGGGTTTACAGGTTACCCAAAATTAAAACCGTTTACTAGACGCGAGGTTCATCTGCATGTCGGCAAACCTATTTCTTACAAATTAAGCGAAGAAGAAATTATTTTTGAATGGTGTAAACAAATTGCGGAGCATGCAGATTATAAAAATACAGCGCCTGTGCCGAAAATTTTGAATGAAGTTCAAACTGTTTAAGCTTCATCTATCGCCCTCTCCTTTTCAAGGGGCGGGGTGAGGTTGAGATTTTTTCAGGCGTTAAGACGCTAAGACGTTAGGACACTAAGTTCGTTTCGGGGAATTACTATTCCCCCTCCCTGATAAGGGAGGGGGAAGGGGTGGGTATTGTATTGATTTTAATAATATGTAATAAAGGCCCGCTACCCATCCAAACCTTCCCTAATCAGGGAAGGCTTTTGTATTTCCCCGCCCTTAGGGTGAGGGGTGATTTGGGAAATCTTGAGGGCAAGAAGGCAAGAGGGCAGGCTGGTTTCGGCGGGCAATGCCCGCGAATAAATTTGTCATTACGAGGCACGCAGTGCCGTGGTAATCGTATAGCTGTCGAATATTTACAACTTTGCGCTTGCGACGGTCGCTTCACCCGCTGGCAATGACACCGGTTTTACTTTTAGGTGCTAAGGCGTTAAGGCGCTAGGCTCGTATCGGCATCGTGCCGTTGCAATAGGTAAATTCACGTGAAGAGGAAAGACGTTCTATATCCCCTCCCTAGTGTGAGGCATTGTTAACATTTCATTGGTCGAAATTTTAAAATTATTGTCCTCCCCTTGAGGGAGGACCGAAATCTTTGATTTCGAGGAGGGGTTCTCAATGAAAAGTTAACAAATCCCTAGTGTGAGGGGTGAGGTTGAGGTGACAAATGTAACGAATGTGACAAAATGTAAAGATGGATTTAAAACAGATGAAACCTTGTTATGCTGTATGCGTAATATTATACGTAATTTCGAGGGCAGTGTTGCGGCCTATACTGACTACGAATATGACGAGAATGGCAAATTGACTAAATCCACAAAATATGATGCTGACGGGAATAAGATATAGAATATTTTCAGGTTGACCTGAGCCGCGAAAAGAACCGCAGCGGCTTGAACGGACCAAATGGTGAACGGACAAGAAAAATATAATAGCCTAATTATAAAAACTCCCCGAAAATCTTTCAGGGAGTTTTTTATTGTTTATGAAGAAAGAAATTGTTATTTATGCTCTGTTAAGCTACAGCTTTTTGTTCCTGCGGCTGAGACATTTGTTCAAGTTTTGCTAAAGCTGCTGTTGCTGCATCCTGAACATTTTTGTCTTGATCATTCTTAGCGATTGTGAACAATGTTGTCAGATCTTGTTTATATGCAGGCTGTTGAATGTAGCTTAATGATTCAATTGCTGATGTTCTAACTATCGGGTTCGGGTTGTTTTTCAACTGTTCAACAATTGTTACTGCACCCGGAAGTTCTGTTAATGGTACTGTTGAACCTGTTAATTTAGCAACTTCATCTCCATATAATTTTTCCATTATTGATGTTGTGAACATTGCATAGCTTTTATTTCTTTCTGACTGTTCCATAGGAGTTATTGTTTTTGCTAACTGTTCATCAGCAGCTGACATTTTTTCTCCTTTCATCAATTTCTGTCTTGCAGCAATTTGTTCCTGTGTTGGGCCTGCAAGTTTGCTGGAGTCAGCATTTATAATATTATTTAATGCATTAATAACTTTTTCATCTAACAGTTCAGTTGCTTTTTGGGGATCATCATTTACCATATTTGCAATTTCTTCCATTGCGTTTTTCTGAACTTCTAAGTCAGGGTTAGTTAATTTTGCGATGAATGCATTTAAATCAACCTGAGGAGTCATAACAACCGGCTGTTCAACTTCTACTTTTGGCTGTTCAGCTGTTTTTGTTTCCTGAGGGGCTGCCGGCTGGCTGACCATAGGAGCCGGAGCATTTATATTTTGCTGCTGGATAACAGGCTGCGGAACAACTACAGGCTGCGGAGCAACCGGTTGGGTTTGTGCCGGTGCGATTGTTTGTGCTGTTACCGGCTGTGTAGTTTGGGGTGCCGGCGGAAGCACCGGTTGTTGTGCAGGCATATAATATGGCTGGGTCTGAGCCTGCGGGTAAGAATACAACTGGTTTTGCGGATATGTATAATACGGCATTGTCGGTTGAGCGTATTGAGGTACAGCACCTGGTGCACTTACATTAGGGTTGTGTACATCAATTTTTACCGCATTGTAATTAGGAGCAGGAATCGGTTGTTGATACATGTAAGCAGGCACCATCTGTGACTGCATGTAAGGATTTAAATTTGGAGCTTGAATCATTTAATTTCTTCCTTTCATCAATAAAATTTTTCTATTTTTATTCTACTGTTTAAATGTTCCTCAAGAAATAAAATTGCTAAATTTGAAAAAAAAATTAATAAATCTTAACATAATCTAAATTCTTTTAATTTTTCCCATTAATTTTTATTTGTGCTATAATATAGATGTATTGGATTAAACGGGATTACATTCTTATGATTATTAACAAAAATGAGAGAAAATCTATAAGATCATGTTTTGGTAAAACATTGGCTAAGTTAGGTGAAACTAACCCAAATATTGTTGTTCTGGATGCGGATTTGTCATGTTCAACACAAACCCAGATTTTTGCAAAAGAGTTTCCGGACAGATTTTTTAACTGCGGCATTGCAGAACAGGATATGATTGCAACGGCTGCGGGGCTTGCTTCTGTCGGAAAAATACCGTTTGCTTCAAGTTTTGCCATGTTTGCGACCGGCAGAACATATGATCAGATAAGAAATTCCGTTTGTTATCCCGAATTTAACGTAAAAATCGTCGGTACCCACGGAGGTGTAACGGTGGGCGAGGACGGCGCCAGCCATCAGGCTTTGGAAGATATTTCATTAATGCGCGGAATCCCTAACATGTCGGTAATTGTTCCGGCTGATTGCAGGGAATGTGAACAGGTTATAAAATTTGCAGCGGAAAATTACGGACCTATGTATATAAGAATTCCGCGAACCAATGTTTGCGATATATTTGATGAAAATTATACATTTGATTTTTGCAATGCAAAAGTTTTGACGGACGGGGATGACGTTACCGTTATAACTAACGGCGAAACACTTGCCGAGGTGATTGAAGCCCGCGAAAATCTTTTGAAACAGGGTTATTCCGTTCAAATTATTCATGTTCCTGTTGTAAAACCTCTTGACGGTGCAACAATAATTGAACAGATTAAAAAGACCAGATTTGTCATGACAGTGGAAAATCATTCTATAATCGGAGGATTAGGAAGCGCGGTTTGTGAACTTTTATCCGAGTATTATCCTGTACCTGTACACAGAATAGGTGTAAATGATAATTTCGGACAGAGCGGGAAATGGGATTTCCTTCTCGATTATTACGGTTTAAGTGCAGACAAATTGGCAATCAGCATTAAGCGGTATATTGATAAATACCGCCTTGTAAAATAAATAAGGAAAAATTATGATTCAATTCAGATCAGTTACGAAAAAATACAAAAATGACCATTATGCATTAAAAAATATCAATCTGGATATTATGTCAGGGGAATTTGTATTTATCGTCGGAGCGTCAGGCGCCGGAAAATCTACTTTGATGAAACTTCTTTATAATGAAGAACGTCCTTCGAGCGGTACTGTCACAATTGGGGGAATTAATGTTGCAAATCTTCCGAACGATAAAGTACCTAATTTGAGAAGATGCATGGGAATTGTGTTTCAAGATTATAAACTTCTTCAAAACCAGAGCGTATATGATAATGTTGCTTACGTTATAAGAACACTTGGAATAAGCACAAAAGAGATTAATGCACGTGTTTCCGGAGCGCTGAAAATTGTAGGTTTATACAGCAAAATGAATGCTTATCCGTCAGAATTATCGGGCGGAGAACAGCAGAGGGTCGGAATTGCCCGTGCAATAGTTAACGGCCCGCCGCTTTTAATAGCGGATGAACCTACTGGAAACTTAGATCCTAAAAATTCTATGGAAATTATGCAGATTTTGGATCAAATTAACCAGAGAGGAATTACAGTTATAGTGTCAACCCATGACAATGCCATGGTTGATTACTTCAGAAAAAGAGTTATCACCCTTGATAAAGGGGAAATAGTCAGGGATATACAAGCAGGTACGTATGAATAGTTCAAAAACAAGAATAA
>CALVEX010000081.1 GCA_944326655.1 Candidatus Gastranaerophilales bacterium
ATTCCTGCCGATGCGGAAATAGTTGCAGTTAGGGCTTGAAACGAAGAGACTTCGCCTTTTTTCTTTTTAACGCGGATTTCTTTATGTTCATAATTTTTAGTAATTAATTTCAGAGCGTGTTTAAATCCCCAGATTCCGATAAATCTTGTGCGAATGGTAAAATAGAATGCCGCAATCATTAAAAGAGCGACAAGAAATTCAATTCTTACTCCGTGAATGGTGACAGAACTGAAAATAATCCCTGAAATTTTATCGGCTATTGGTGATAAAAAATTATCTATGGCTGTGTCTAAATTCATTAATTTAATTATACAACAAACAAAATATTAATTTATTTTAAAACATAAGATATGTTATCGGTATATTTCCCTCTCTCAAGAGAGGGAAATATACGCCTACAGAGGGTAGGAAGGCAAGCCGTTATCGTCATCCTGAACTTGGTTCAGGATCTCGTTGCTAGAAGTTCGGAGGTCAAGAGGGCAGGCTGTTTTCGGTGCGCGAAGCGCACGAAAATAAAAAATAATCCGGCATTTAACGGAGTGAACAATCATTGTTTGCGAAACAACAACAAAGCCGGCTATTGTTTGAGCGTAAAATCTTAAGACCCTGAAACGAATTCAGGGTGACGAACGAGTGAGTTTAGACGGCTTAAGTTGAGCAATTACAATTGATTAGAGAACGAAGTGACTGCCGGGAGCTTCTTTGCGGTACTTTCAGCTTGGTTATCCGCATTAAACGGGTCTGCAACAACACTGCTTTTGCAGTGTCGTTTCGCCCTCGGCGGACAATCCGCTTGTCGGTACAAGAAAGTAGCAACAAGGTGTCTTTAGCAGATTGTTTCGCTTCCGATAACATATCTTATGATACTTTTGAAAGTGTGTTGTTATTCACATGGTTTACAAGAGCTTTAAATATGAAAGGATGAAGTTTCCCTTCTTTTACGTCCTGATAAATGATTGTAAGCGCCTGCTTGGGACTTAGGGGATCTTTATAAACACGTTTTTCTGTCAGTGCGGAATATTTGTCGGAGGCTGAAATAATTTGAAGGTTTAAATCAGCATTAAAATCATTTCCGACACGGGGATAACCGGTTTTCTTCGGATTTTGGTGATGATTGCGGACAAGATTTAGAACAAGCGCATCAATATCTGTTGTTTTAAGCATTTCATAACCTAATTCGGAATGCGTATGCATTATTTTTGTTTCCAATTCGTCAAGTTTTCCGGACTTGTTCAGAATATTTTCAGGAATTAGAACTTTTCCTATATCATGCAGGTAAGCAGCCTCGTCTATGGCCTTCAGGTTGACTTTACTTTTTAAGGAAAACGGTAAATTTTCTGCTATGCCCTTTGCAATGGTTCGGGTATCAGAGGCATGGTTTTTCAGCAAATTATTAAGTTCTAAAATATTCAGCTGCATTTCGGGATTGAAATTTTTGACAATTTTTTTGATTTGGGGATTGGTATTAATCATTTTTTTTATTGCGGTTTCAGTTGTGTAGCGATCGATTGAAGTTCGTTCAAAGGTATCAACATTAGCATTTTGACCGAAACCTGTATTATACCTGTTCCGGTTAACGTAAATATTTGGCTGTATCGCGCCTACACCAAGCGCTCTTGCGATTTCCAATCCCATTAAAATTTCACACTACAAATTTATCTACACTTATATTTATAAAGTATTTTTCCAGGTCTGAAATTGCATGAAAACTAAAATATGTGTACATTTTTTAACATAATTTTTAATATTGGTGTTCTGTGCTAAAATTAACTTATGAGTATTATTAAGAATGTTCTGATATGTGGTATAGGAGCTATAGGAAGCATTTATGCAGATAAAATTAAAAGTTATGACAATGACTCTTTAAGAGTTCTTGTGGATAAAGAGAGATTAGATAGATATCTGCTTAATCCGACTGTATTTAACGGAAGAGTACTTAATTTTAATTATGTTTTACCTGATGATAAGACTTTTAGGGCTGATTTGATTATTATTGCAACTAAATTTGACGGGTTAAATGAAGCTTTAGAAAATATTGCTAATTTTGTAAAAGATGATACCATAATTCTTTCACTCTTAAACGGAGTGACAAGCGAGTGGCTTATTGCAGAAAAATACGGAAGGGAAAAACTTCTTTATTCGTATTTTATAGGCCACAGCGCAATCAGGGAAGGGCGGAATATTATTCATGATGATGTGAATACAATTGTTTACGGCTCTGCAAATTCCGATGATATAAAAAATGTCGAAAGATTGAAGGAATACTTTGAACGTGTCGGGATAAATTATTCTATCCCTGAAGATATTCTGCATTCTCTCTGGCTGAAGTTTATGCTAAATGTCGCTGCAAACCAGACTACAGCTATACTCGGTTTAACATTTGGGGAATTGCTTGAAAATTCAAAAGCCATGGAATTTGTAAGAAATGTGTTGAAAGAAGTTCAGGCTATTGCAAAAGCGGAGGGTATTAAAAATACTGATATCATGATAGATGAAACTGTCGCAAACCTGCAAAGAATGATTCCGGAAGGCAAGACTTCAATGCTTCAGGATGTTGAGGCAGGCCGAAAAACCGAAGTCGATATGTTTGCGGGAACTGTTATAAGTCTCGGGATGAAACTTGGTATTCAAACACCTTATAATAAAGTTTTAAAGGAACTTATTGAAATTATTTATGAAAAGCAGCAGCTTGAAAAGAAAAAGTTATTTGCAGCTTTTTAAGTTGTCTTTTTTATAAGCAATAAATGCAAATGTCAAACAGCAAAGTCCGAAAAATATTCCGAAACACATTGTTGTCCTGTATGCGGTTAAAAATGCAATGTCATAAACTTTGCCTGATTCAAGAAAAATATTTCTGAATGTTTCAAATAAGGTTATTGTAACAGCTACGCCCAATATATTTCCCATATTTCTGGAAAGTGCAAGAATTCCTGATGCAAGCCCTAAATGATCGTGGTCAACACATGTCATAATCGCGTTGTTTGAGGGCGATTGGAAAAGCCCGTTGCCTATCCCCATAATTCCTGACGCCAGAACAATCTGCCACATTGCGGCATTTTTGTCATACAACGTAAACATTAAAAGGGCTATGCAGTAAACAACGGGACCTGCAAGGGTTAAATATCTGCTCCCGTATTTGCCTGACAATCTCCCTGCAATTGGTGCAATAAACGAAAGCGTTATCGAATACGGAAGAATTAAAAGTCCCGTTACAAGCGGGTTATACTTTAATATTATAAAAACATTTTAAAATCAAAAATTGCTATTTATGCTAAAATCAAATTATGACTACCAAAGAGATTAAGTGGACA
>CALVEX010000082.1 GCA_944326655.1 Candidatus Gastranaerophilales bacterium
AATTTGTACGTGAGTCTATTAAGGAAGTTATTAACGCAATAGGACTTGCTATTGTGCTTGTAGGTATTGTAACTTATATGTTCTTAGGCAGTGCAAGAGCGGCGCTTATTCCTTTCTGCGCAATTCCGGTTTCACTAATCGGTGTGTTTATTTTCATGAATATTTTAGGTTTTTCGGTAAACCTTTTGATATTATTCGGATTGGTACTTGCTGTCGGTCTGGTTGTTGACGATGCTATCGTTGTTCTTGAAAATACTCAAAGGCACATTCAGGAAGGGAAAACTCCTGTTGATGCGACGGAAGTTACTATGGAAGAGGTATTCGGCGCGGTTCTAGCAACTTCGCTTGTTTTGATGGCAGTATTTGTTCCGGTATCTTTCATGTCAGGAATTACGGGGCAGATGTTCAGACAATTTGCTTTATGTATTGCATCTTCAATCGGTTTGTCTACACTCGTTGCGTTAACTCTTGCACCTGCTTTGTGTGCGATGATTTTAAAACCGGGTGAGGAAAAAGCCGATTTTGTGTTTATCCAGAAATTTGACGACTGGTTTAACAGTATCAGGGATAAGTATTTAGACGGGGTAAAAATATTTATTAATTCGCCTTTGCTTACTATGAGCTTGTATGCTGTTGTTATAGCATTCACTCTCGGAATGTTTTACTTAATCCCGAAAGGCTTTTTGCCGACAGAAGATAAGGGCGCAGTATTTTCACAAATCCAGCTCCCCGACGGTTCATCGGCTTCCAGAACAGATATGGTTGCAACAGAAGTCGAAGAAAGAATTTTAAAAATTCCGGGTGTTAAAAATACAATTACAATGGTTGGCTATTCCGGAGAAAATACAGCCCTTATTGTTGCAGAACTTGATGATTGGTCTGAACGTAAGAGTAAAGATTTGTCAATGCAGAGTATCTTGACCAAAATAAAACAGGAATTTGCAAATTACCCGTCTGCAACTATTGCCTCATTCTCTCCGCCTTCAATTTCTGGTTTGGGTATGTTCGGAGGTTTTGAGTACCAGCTTCTTGACAAAGGCGACAGAACTCCGCAGGAACTTTATGATGAGGCGCAAAAATTAATTGAGGCCGCGAATAAAGATTCGTCTTTCCAGATGGTATATACGTCATTTACGGCTAATCTTCCGCAGTTACTGATAAAAGTAAATGAGGATAAGGCGTTAGCGCAGGGCGTGGATATTTCGGAAATTTACAGCGCCTTGTCCGGATATTTCGGAAAATCTTACGTAAATGACTTTAATAAATACGGCCGTGTTTACCGTGTATATTTACAGGCTGATTCCACTTTCAGGGAAAAACCGGCTGATATTGACAAAATCTATGTAAAAAATTCCTCGGGAACAATGGTGCCTTTGTCTGCTGTTGTTACGGTCAGCAATGTTGTCGGGCCTTACAGTTTGACAAGGTTTAATATGTATCCTGCAATTACAATTAACGGTCAGGCAAGAAACGGCGTAAGCTCCGGTGACGCTATGGCTGCAATGGAGAGAATTTCCGACGAAATTCTTCCGCAGGATATGGGTTATAACTGGTCGGGAAGTTCATTGCAGGAAAAAGAATCAAGCGGACAGATAGGTCCAATCCTGGCAATGTCACTGGTATTTATCTATTTGTTCCTAGTCGGGCTATATGAAAGCTGGATGCTTCCGATTGCCGTATTGCTGATTTCTCCTGTTGCACTGGTCGGGGCACTGTTTTTCCAGTATATATCGGGTTATTCACTTGATATTTATTCCCAGATCGGGCTTGTTATGTTGATTGGTTTGTCTACAAAACAGGCGATTTTGATTATTGAGTTTGCAAAAGATGCGCACCAGAGCGGTATGGGAATTGTTGAATCCGCCATGCAGGCTGCAAAATTAAGGTTTAGGGCTGTTATGATGACGAATATTGCTTTCATTCTCGGGCTTTTGCCTCTTGTATTTGCAAAAGGCGCAGGTGCAGCAAGCCGAAATTCTGTTGGTATGACAGTATTCGGAGGTATGATGGCGGTTGCGTTTATAGGAACTTTTTTGGTTCCGGCTTTCTTTGTATTAGTTGAAAACTTTAAGGTTTTTACTTCAAAAAAATTCAAAAAAAAAGGGTAAATAATGCTTAAAAAAGTAATAGCAATATGTTTAATATTAGGGTTCATTTCTCCGGCGGTTTATTCCGAAGAAATCGGTAATACCGTGAGCGAAAAGGAATACCCGCAGGCCGATGCAGTGCTTCCCAAGCCGAAGGAAAAAGAACCTGATTTTGTTATTGAAGGGTCTGTTGAAAAAAATATTGATATGACCCTTGAACGCTGTATTGAGCTTGCGCTCGGAAATAATCCCCAAATTAACGCGGCATTTCATGATATTTTGGCTTCGGATGCAAGAATAAAGCAGGTTTGGTCAAATTATTTTGCGCAAATAAGCTGGCAGACAGGTTATACCAGAATCCGTCAATTGCAGTTATCTGACGCATTGGGTCAGAATTTGACATTTAATTACTATATTCTCGGGCAGGTTACTTTGCAGCAGATGCTTTATGACTTTGGAGTTACCCAGAATCAGGCAACAATAAGGAGATTGGATTATGAGGCCAATAAAACAACTCTCGGCGCAACTATTAATGATGTAATTTATCAGACAAAAGACGCTTATTACAACCTTCTTTACGCTTTTGAAAATAAAAGAGTTGCTGAAGACACAGTGAATAAATTTGAAATGTTTTATAACCAGGCAAAAGCCTTCTATGAAATAGGTATGAACCCTAAAGTTGATGTAACGATTGCCGAGGTAAATCTGAGTAATGCGAAATTGCAGCTTATTCAGGCTGATAATGCCGTAAATCTTGCTGTTGCACGGTTAAATAATATTATGGGCGTTCCCTTTATAGATAAATATAATGTTCAGGAACGGCTTAAATATGAACCCGTTAATATAACGTTTAACAAGTCAATAGAAATTGCAAGGGAGGCCCGTCCGGAGTTAAAACTTGCGGAATTAAAAGTCGAAAGTGCAAACCAAACCCTTAAGCTTGTAAAAAAATCTTACTTCCCGACATTGTCAATTGAAGGCCAGCTGCAGATAGGCGGTAAGCATTGGACTTCAAACCACGGTTACAACCTCGGCGGATACCTGAACTTTCCTACGGTTAACGGCATGCTTATAAAAAACGAAATTCAGGAAGCAAGATATCTCTATGATAAAGAAATTGCAAACGCTAAAAATACCCAAAATGAAATATATTTAGAAATTCAAAATGCATTTTTGATGCTTGAAGAAAAGAAAAATCAAATGCCGGTTGCAGTTTTGGGCGTAAAACAGGCAAAAGAAAATTATGAACTTTCTTACGGCAGATACCGTGTCGGAGAAGCTAATCCGACAGAATTAAAAGACGCCCAGATTAACTACCAGCAGGCTCAATTAAGTTATTACAATGCTCTTTACCAGTACAATTCCGCAAAAGCAGCACTTGAAAAAGCTATTGGCAAAAATCTGGCGGCCGACGAAGAAGATATTATTGAACTCGGTCAGTAAAAACAATGATTAGTCAAAATTAATAAGTTTTGTCAGCGGAATTCCAAGAGTGTCTGCGATAAGAAAGAGTTTTCTGAGACTTATATATTCTTTTCCTGTTTCAATACAGGCAAGGTGTTCTCTGGAAAAATTAATCATCTCGGCAAATTCGTTCTGAGATAATTTTTTCATTTTCCTGTATGTTTTAATGTTTTGACCAAGTTTTTCAAGTCTTGACATAAGTCTATTTTGCAACAATAATATTGTTAAATATGTAAGATGTAATCTTACAGAATAGAAAGGAGAATTTGATGAAAAGAGCTTTTACACTTGCTGAAATCCTTATTACTCTTGGTGTTATCGGCGTGGTAGCTGCAATCACCCTTCCGACTCTAATTCAAAATCATAGAAAAAAAGTTGTTGAAACAAAGTTAAAGAAATTTTATTCTACTATAAACCAGGCTGTAAAATTGGCCGAGGTTGAATTTGGGCCGGCAAAAGACTGGGAATGGAATACCTCATACGATATGTACAATAATTATTTAAAAAAGTATTTGGCAAATGTTCGTGAAGTGAAATCTGATAGTAATTCTAACTTACATTTATACTTTGCAGACGGTACTTATATGGTGTATTCCGGCACCTATCTAAGATTTGTAACTGACCATAAGGAACGAAATGACGGTACGAATTCTTTTGTTTTTATGTTTGATCCTAAAGGAAAGGTTTCAGTCAATTATAAAGAGAAAGGTGTTTTTGCAAATTATGCATACTTTACTAATATTACTGAAGAAGGTTTATATAATGAATGCAGAGACACAGGCTGGTATTGCAGTTTATTAATACAGCGCAATGGTTGGCATATACCTGATGATTACCCAAGAAAGTTATAATTGTAAACAATTGTTAACTAAAATTATTTTAAAAAAGCAATTTTTTCTTTCTTATATACTTTATATATATGTAAGAGATAATAAAGAGAGAGAAAAGAAAATGTTACAAACAACAGCAGAGTCAAATAACAATACAAGCGGAAACGGACAGTTTGGTTCGTTAGTCAGAAAAAGAAGAAATAAAAGAAACAATTCAGGCGAGTTTAATATAGAAAATTATAACTACCTTGGATTAAAGGACAGAAGAATGCGTTTTAACAATGCAAGAGATCCTATTTATTACGTATTTGATGTAATTGAAAACAGACCGATTAAAACACTTGCAAAAGAATTTGTAAAAGATTCATTCTTCGAGATAGCAAATTTTGTGACAAAAGTCGTTAGATAATCAATAGGAATTTAGGAAAAAAGGAACAATAAAAAGATGGCATCAAGACCATCTTTTTTTATGTAATTATTCCCTTGACAAACAGAACAGTAATGCGATTCTTCGCCTAACTGTCATTCTGAGGGCATAGCCCGAAGAATCTCATATTTTAGGCTCAGAATGACAGAAAGGCTTAACTCCTGAAATAAATTCAGAACCCGCCCCGAATTTATTTCGGAGATGACATACCCGAGTGCATTGCCCGGATAAAGCGATATCAAGAATACCGTTAAGTATTTAAAGTATCGACACAAGCGGCTCATACAAAGTCGTAAGCTGTGTTGAATGGAACGGCTACGTTCTTCTTTAGTTTAGATGTCTATAAAGCAAAACAGATGCGAGGGACAAATCTTGAGATCCTGAAACAAGTTCAGGATGACATACCCGAGTGCATTAGTCGAACAAAGCGATA
>CALVEX010000083.1 GCA_944326655.1 Candidatus Gastranaerophilales bacterium
TCATAAGACTGTTGAACATTTGAACCGCCCTCTTCAATTTGTTTTTCTGTTACATTTAATTGAGCTTTTGCTTCTGCAAGTTTTGCCTGTGCCTGATGAAGTTTTACCTCGTAATCTGCCGGATCTATTTCTACAAGCAATTGTCCGGCTTTAACTTCATCGTTATCATCTACAAGAAGTTTTATAACAGGGCCTGAAACACGCGGAGCAACGGAAATTAATCTTCCTTCCACAAACGCGTCATCGGTTGACTGGTAAAATGTTGCATGTATTGCAAGATAAATTCCCATTAAAACAAGAATAACAGCTGTTATCACGGGTACAAAAACACGTTTTTTCTTATATTCGGGGCGTTTTTTCTTTGCTTTTTCTTTTCTTTCCTTTAATCTTTCTTTAGCTTTTTCTTCAAATTGTTCATCGTGAACTTTCTTTTGGGGTTTGTCTGTCATTTGTCACCTCTTAATTATATCTGCATATTTAATTTTTCTTCCAAATTCGCTTTTATTTTATTTAATACTTTTAAACAACTCATTAATTCTTCGTCGCTAATCCCTTTTACGCTGTCCTGCCAGTGTTCAAGTACGGTCGGGACAACTTTTTCATAAGCTTGTCTGCCTTCTTCCGTTATATTAATTTTAAATATTTTACGTTTGTTTGTATCGGGATTTCTGGTAACAAGTCCTTTTTCTTCCAGAATATTTATAATTCTTGTAATATTTGGTCTGTCTTTAAGGGTTAATGCGCCTATTTGTCTTTGATACAAACCGTCATGGTCAAGAATTGCAGTTAATACCGTAAATTGTTCAGGGGTTATAGGGTAACCGGCTTTTGCAAATTTCTGGTTGGCTATGGCACGAACCATCTTCCCTACACGTACCAGTTTCATCCCGATTCTGCTTTGTAATAAATTAAACTTGTCCATGATTTTTCTTTGTGTTATTGTGTTATTATAATAACACAATAACACAAAAAAGGAAATAGCAAGCATGAAAATTTTTAAAATATTACTAACCCTGTTTATTTTGCTGTGCACATTTAACGTAACAGCAGAAGCAAAGAATAAAAAAAATACCCCTGATTACAGGCTTGAATACCTAAATCTTGACTGGTGGCAAAAATATAATGACCCTGTTTTAACCGGTTATATTACAACTGCATTTGAAAACAATCAGGACTTAAAAATAGCGTCCTTGAATGTTAAACAATCTGAACAGGTTGTCAAATTAGCATTTGCCGGACAACTTCCGCAGCTCGGTTTTCAGGGCGATGTTTTTAGAGATTTTGCATCTTCAACAGTCAAATTTGGCGACGTTGTTATTCCGGATTACAGCCAGAGTAATTTTTTCCTGCCGTTGACTATGAGTTATGAAGTTGATATCTGGGGAGAAAATTATCTGAAAACAAAGTCTGCAAAAAAGCAGCATGAAATAGTTAAGCAAAATGAAAGAGCTTCTTATATATCCTTAACATCTGCCGTTGCAGCCCAATATTTTAATCTGATAAAGTTTGACAAACTTATCAAAGATCAGGAAGAATTGGTTAAACTTCAAACTGAAATTGTCAGGATGGAGGAAATTAAATATAAAAACGGTTTATGTCCGGTAACCGAATTAATGGATGAAAAACAGCTTTTGACCCAGTTGACCGAGGAATTAAATGTATATAAGGATAAGAGGGAAGTAGTTTCCCGTGCGCTCGGTGTTTTAACGGGTCTAAGAGAAAAAGAACCTGATTTGATGGATAGATCCGATTATTCTGATTTAACTATTTTAACTATTCCCGAAGCAATAAATGCCGAAGTTATTCAGTACAGACCCGATTATTTGAAGGCTGAAGATTATATTGAAAAAATAGGAATTGATGCAAAAGTTGCAAGACGCGATTTCCTTCCGAAATTTATACTATATGGTCAGGCCGGATTTAGTGCATATAACCTCGGTAATATTTTTGGAAATCATACTTTTAAATCTCTGTTGGGCTTTATGCCTTCTATTGATTTGTTTACTGGCGGAGCTAAAATGGCACGTTTCAGATGGACAAAGCTTGAACTTGAAAAAGCGCAGCAGCTCTATGAAAAAACTATTCTGACATCTGTGCAGGAGGTAAATGATTCTTTAAGTGCTGCAAAAACGCGAGAAAAAAATTACAAGGAAAGTGTAAAGCGTTACAATCTTGAAAATGAAAAATATGTCCTTGCTGATAAGAAATTTAATATCGGGGCAAAGTCAAAGCTTGACAGAATGAAGGATCAGCAAAGACTTCTTGTTGCAGAAAAAGATGAAGTAAACGGAAAAATAAATTACCTGCTATCTATTTTAGATTTTTATAAAACTGTCGGCGGCAAAGATATTACAACAGTAAACGATAGTTTATAAAAGAGGGGGGGGGAAGTTTTAGACGTTAAGACGCTAAGACGTTAGGACGATAAGTTCGTTTCGGGGAATAACTGTTTTCCCTCTCCCCTTGAGGGAGAGGGTTAGGGTGAGGGGCTATTTAGGAAGTCTTGAGGGCAAGAAGGCAAGAGGGCAAGCTCTTATCGGCGGGCAGAGCCCGCGAATACATTTGTAATTACGAGGAGGGCTTTGCCCGACGTGGTAATCGCATAACCGTTGAAATAATGCGATTGCGACGGTCAGCATAACATGTCCCCTCCCTTGAGGGGAGGGGAAGTAAAGGGGTGGGTGATGATTGCGACGGTCGCTTGCGCTCCCTCACAATGACAATGATTTTACTTTTAGACGCGTTCATATCAGGAAATTGTTCTCCCTCTCCTTGTTAAGGAGAGGGGTGAGGTGGCAAATGTAACGAATGTGACAAAATGTAAAGATGAATTTAAAACGGCTGAAACCCTGTTATACTCCTCATAGGATATGATGTATTATTCTGACGGGAGAATATTCCGGTTTGTAAACTGCCTTTTTGGGTTAACCTTTTGTCTAATTAATTTGCCGGATAAAGATGATTTAATTAAGATATGTTTAAAAAGATTTTAACAATTATTGCTTTATTTTTAGGTTCTGCTTTTTGTCTTGCGGAAGACATCCACTTTGATAACGAAGTTTATACCCTGAAATACAGTTCGCTTGCGCCAAATACAAACGGGTACGGTAATGAATATTTTAAGAAATATGAAAATGTTTCTAACTGGACAAAGATGATAGGAATTTACTATTATCCCGATGAAAATAATCCGTTAAAGTATGCGGAAGATTTTGACAAAAAAGTTGAAAATACAGAAAACAGCGTACTTTTAAAGCTTATTGAAAACAAAAAATCCGACAAAGCCGCAATTAGTTTTCTTGTAAACGGATGTGAAAATGCTAAGAAATATTTCGAATATGATATATATAAATTTGAAAAACATCCTGATAAAGGCATGGTTGTCTTAAAGTATGCTGTGAAGCACTTCTTTACAAATGAAGACGAAATAAAACAAATTGCTCAAAAAGTAAAAGAAAATAACGACAAATATCTGGAAATGATTATCACATCTTCAATTCCGCCTGTTATCGAAAAAGATATTCTTATTCGTGAATAAGAGGTCAGTGTTATTGACATATTGCTTCTCACACTTTATTATTGTTGTTATGGTAGCAGAAGATACTACAAGGGTTAAAGATTATTTAACCAAAACAAAATTAACAACTCTGGATTATGTCATAAATCCTTATGTAGGCTGTCCTAACAAGTGTTTATACTGCTATGCTTCTTATATGTCAAGTTTTAGCAAGCATAAAGAAGAATGGGGCGAATTTATTGACGTAAAACAGACAAGAAAAAGAATCAATACATTTAAAATTAAAAACAAAAAACTCATGATAAGCACTGTAACTGACCCTTACAATTCTTATGAAGAAAAGTACGGTATTACACGTATGATACTTGAACAAATTGTAAATGCTGAAGCTTATGTTAGTGTTGTTACAAAATCTAAACTTGTGTTAAGAGATATTGATTTGTTTAAGAAAATGAAACATATTGAAATCGCTTTATCAATAAGCATGTTAGACGAAAATTTGAAGAAAAAACTTGAACCAAATTCATCAACTATAAAAGAAAGAGTTGAAACTTTAAAACTTTTGAAGCAAAATGGTATTAATTCGGTTGTATTTATTTCACCGATAATTCCTCAAATAACAGATTTCAAAAAAATAATTGAGGAAACAAAAGAATATGCTGATGAATACTGGTTTGATAAACTGAACTTGAGAAGCAGCTTTAAAACAAAAATGTTTCAGTTTATAAGTAAAGAATTTCCTATATATAAATCATTATATGATGACATATATAACAGAAAAAATCCTCAGTATTTTGAAGAATTAAGTGATGAAATAGATGAATACTGCGGGAAAAATAACATAATTTACAAGAATTTCTATGCCGGCACATAAATTGCTTCTTGACCAAAATAAATAATAAATCTTTTGCCGGCTTTTCCTAAAATTAAAGGACACAGATGAGTTTTTTAAAGGCATCTTGTCCTTTTTGTGTTTTTATACAATTTGTATGATTAATAAATTTAAAAAACAGGGTATAATAAATTATATTAGTTTTAGCGTTTATTATACTGTTATCGGGAGATTAATTTATGGAAGATTTGATTAAAAACGAAACTGTAGATGTAATCAGGGCAAAAAAGGCAAAGCTAATGAAAATTTTTATTTCTTTTGCTGCCGGCATGGCCGGACTTTTATTCGGGCTTGATATTGGCGTAATTTCCGGTGCACTGCCTTTTATTACAACACATTTTGAATTATCAAGCAGACTTCAGGAATGGGTAGTTAGCACAATGATGTTAGGAGCGGCTCTTGGTGCTATGTCTACCGGGTGGATTTCGTTTAAACTCGGACGCAAAAAGAGTTTGATGGCGGGTGCTGCATTATTTGTACTTGGCTCTATCGGTTGTTCATGCGCACCTAATGTTGTAACATTGTTAATTTCAAGAGTAATGCTTGGTTTTGCGGTTGGGATTGCTTCTTATGTAGCTCCGTTGTATCTTTCCGAAATGTCTGAAAAAGAGGACAGGGGCAAACTTATCTCAATGTATCAGATGATGGTTACAATAGGTATTCTTGTTGCATTTATTTCAGATACTATTTTTAGCTATGGCGGGCACTGGAGGCTTATGCTTGGGGTAATAAGCATACCTGCCCTGCTATTGATGATTTCTGTATTTGGTTTGCCTGACAGCCCGAGATGGCTGGCCTCAAAAGGTCACTTTGAAAAGGCTAAGGATATTTTAAGAATGCTTAGTACTACTGATGCGAAAGCAGATGGTGAGCTTAATGAAATTCGTGAAAGCTTAAAAGTTAAGCAAGAGGGTTGGGGACTTTTTAAAGCTAATAAAAATGTACGCAGAGCAGTTTATTTGGGAATGTTATTACAGGCAATGCAGCAGTTTA
>CALVEX010000084.1 GCA_944326655.1 Candidatus Gastranaerophilales bacterium
ATATTTTGAAAATGTATTGACAAAATCAAGATGAGAGTTATAATGAATAGAAGGAGGTTAAAATTATGCACGAATGTAATCATGAACATCATTGTCATCACGAAGGTCAAAATTGCGGACACGGCGAACATAATTGCCATAGGCAGGGCGAAGGACATCAATGCCATAACCATGAAGAAGGTCATAACTGCCACGGCGGAGGCTGCCACGGGAAAGGCCAATGGGGCGGCAAAAGAGAAGGCGCCGGCAGAAAATGCGAAAATCCTAAAATCCCGTTTAACAGAAGATTAAATGAAGAATTAATCAATAAATTAAAGACTTACGCTTCAGAAAACGGAATAACGGAAACCGAAGCCCTAGAACGCGCAATACAAAATTTATAATTAATATTTCATAACCCATTCCCTCCCTGATTAGAGAGCGAATGGGTTATGATTTAATTTCAAAAATTACATAATATATTTAGACAAAATATCAACGGCATCCGTATACAGATCTGTCATATAATTATCGTATTTCAATCCATTAATTGTTTTTTCAGGCAATCTTGCCCCTCCGCACAAATCATAGAACAACATTGCTCCTTTACTAAATTCTCGTTTATTATCAACCATTAATGAAAACATATCGGCCATATTTTCATCTGCGAGAGGGCTGTAAGATTTTACCTCTGCATGAAGCTTTGATGTTAATTTTTCAACTACTTCTTCTTTAGATATATTATTTTTATTTGCAATTTGTTCAATTATATCACTTGCACTGATTTTTGCCTCAGGATTTTCAAGATTCCATTTTTTGATAAAATTATTTTGTACAACGTTCCTCTGGTAATGCCCGAATTCATGCTTAAAAACCTCAGAACCGTTTTGCATAAGTTTACGCCCGTTCGGATTCAAGAATATATGCCCGTTCAGCGACATACCGTAAGCTCCTGAAATATCACCTTCCGGCAATTCCGATAAAACGCCTCTTTTTCTGACAGCCTGTGTAATACTTTGTTTATCAAAATTTGTAATTGTTATAGATTTTATCTGAGAATCAATACCAAGATCCTTTATCTTTACGAGCTCATCGTTAATTTGTGCCAGATCATCCAAATTACGGCATCTAGAAAAATCAACGTCTATACCCATATTTCTGAAATGCGCCTGAGCTTCTTCAATAGAGTTAAACTTAACTTTTCCGGCCGAAGAAGCGAGCGAAGAAGTTGAAGATTTTATTTTTTGTCCGGCACCTGTTTTTGTTGACGAAGATTTTTTAAAATATTTTGTAATTCCTTTAATATGCTTTCCTTTAGCAAATATGACGTCAGCAGCAATAGCGGCAGCACACAAAATTCCTCCGGCAGTTAACCAACCGGCAGCTGAATTACTTTTTTCTGCAGGATTATTATCTGTTAAACCTGTTGCACCGCTTTCCCTTATAAAATCTACCCGTTCTTCGCTTGTCAAATTTTCAGGAATTCTTTCAACCTCTGGTTTTGTTTGATTTTCCTTCCTCTTTAACCATTCAACATAACTGCAATCAGGTATTTCTGTCCAAAATTTGAATAAACTTGTGTCATAATTTTTCTCAACAGCTTTTGGCAATTCGTAAGCCATATTAAAAATAGGCATTGTTGAAAGTAAAGGATCTTTTTTCCCTTCAGACAAATTTTTGTAAGAGCTATATGCCCAGCCCAAAGGACTTGCCGTAATCACAGAATCAAATGTGTTCCCCATAAATATTCTCCTTTTTAATTTCCCCTATAATTTAATTAAAAAATTTTCGGAGAAATAATTGCTACATGGGCAATACATCCTATCCTATCCTATCCTATGAGGGATTATATCAAGGTTTCAGGCATCTTAAAACTTAAATTTACATTTTGTTACATTTAAACCTCACCCCTCTCCTTTTTTCACCCTGTGCAACAATTTATGTAAATAATTTATATAACTGCATTAGGGTTTAAGGAGAGGGAAAATTTTGCTCCCTTCTCCTTTTTATCCTCTGTGATAATTTATTAAATAACTTATATAACTACCGTATAGGGTTAAGGAGAAGGGCTGGGGATGAGGTCAATTTGAAATCAACTAAGTTTCAATAAATGACATCAATCTTAAATAAACCCCTTCAATATTACTATCAATCTCATTATTCCAAAACCTTATAACTGTATAGCCTTTTGACCTTAAAAACTCTGTTCTTTCGTTGTCTTTTTCGATATTTTCATCAGTATTGTGCTGCCCGCCGTCAAGCTCAATAACCAGTTTTTTCCGTCTGCATACAAAATCAACAATGTATGGTCCTATAGGATACTGACGAACAAATTTCACACCAAAAAATTGTCTGTTCCTAAGTAAATTCCATAATTTTTGCTCTTGAGAAGTTATATTTTTTCTTAAATTTCTAGCCAATAGATATTTTTATCCATAGTGAAATTATAACATAATTTAAACCTCACCCTAACCCTCTTCTTTTTTCACCCTGTGTAACAATTTATGTAAATAATTTATATAACTGCATTAGGGTTTAAGGAGAGGGAACACTCCCTTCTCCTTTGCAAAGGAGAAGGGCCGGGGATGAGGTCTAAAAAAATTCCCGCTCTATTCAAGCGGGAATTTTTTTATTTTTAATACAATTAAACTATTTACGCAGAGCCTGATCTACAGCAACAGCAACTGCAACAGTTGCACCTACCATCGGGTTGTTACCCATACCGATAATACCCATCATTTCTACGTGTGCAGGAACTGAAGATGATCCTGCAAATTGAGCGTCGCCATGCATTCTTCCCATAGTATCTGTCATACCGTAAGAAGCAGGGCCTGCTGCTACGTTATCAGGGTGTAATGTTCTTCCGGTACCGCCGCCTGACGCTACTGAGAAGTATTTTCTTCCATTTTCCCAGCACCATTTTTTGTAAGTACCTGCTACAGGGTGCTGGAATCTTGTCGGGTTAGTTGAGTTACCTGTAATAGAAACATCAACACCTTCTTTAATCATGATAGCAACACCTTCTGATACATCATCTGCACCGTAGCATTTGATTTCACCCCTTTCGCCGTCTGAAAATCTCTGTTCTTTAACAACTTTTAATTCACCTGTTTTGTAATCGTATTTTGTTTCAACAGATGTAAAGCCGTTAATTCTTGAGATTACATAAGCTGCGTCTTTACCTAGACCGTTTAAGATAACTCTTAAAGGATTTTTTCTTACTTTGTTAGCGTTTCTTGCAATACCGATAGCACCTTCAGCTGCCGCAAATGATTCGTGCCCAGCTAAGAAGCAGAAGCACTGAGTTTCTTCTCTCAAAAGCATAGCAGCAAGGTTTCCGTGTCCGATACCAACTTTTCTTGTATCACCAACAGAACCCGGTACACAGAATGCCTGTAAGCCTTCACCAATTAAGCTTGCGGCTTCTGCAGCATCTTTAGCCTGTTTTTTAAGTGCAATAGCAGCACCCAATGTGTAAGCCCAAACAGCGTTTTCAAACGCAATAGGCTGAATTCCTTTAACAATAGCTTCAACGTCAATGCCGTTTGACCTGCAAAGTTCCTGAGCTTCTTCCAAAGATTTGAAGCCGTATTCAGGTAAGACTTTATTTAATTTAGCCTGACGTCTGTCTTGTCCTTCAAATTTTACTGTCATTTTATTTTCCTCTTAATTTTTTATATTTTATTACTGAGATCCTGAAACAAGTTCAGGATGACACGTCATTCCGAATTTATTTCGGAATCTCCTTTACTACTCAACTCTCGGGTCAATTTTCTTCACAGCTTCAGCAAATCTGCCGTATGTGCTTGTGAATTTTTCAAGAGCTTCTTTCGGATCCATGCCTTTTTTAACAGCATCCATAAATTTGCCCATGTGAACGAATTTATATCCGATTATTTCATCATTTTTATCAAGACCTAATTCAAGAACATATCCTTCAGCGAGTTCAAGATATCTTGGTCCTTTTTGTTTAGTTGAATAGATAGTACCAACCTGTGAACGAAGACCTTTTCCTAAATCTTCAAGACCGGCTCCTACAGGCAAACCGTTATCAGAGAAAGCAGTCTGGGTTCTGCCGTAAACGATTTGGAGGAACAATTCTCTCATAGCAACGTTAATAGCATCACAGACAAGGTCTGTGTTCAATGCTTCAAGAATTGTTTTGCCCGGAAGGATTTCACCGGCCATAGCAGCCGAGTGAGTCATGCCTGAGCATCCGATAGTTTCAACCAGTGCTTCCTGAATAATACCGTCTTTAACATTAAGAGTTAATTTGCAGGTACCTTGCTGTGGCGCACAGCAGCCGCAGCCGTGTGTCAAGCCCGAAATTTCTTTAATTTCTTTAACTTTTGTCCAATCACCTTCCTGAGGGATAGGAGCAGGCTCGCCTTTAACGCCGCGTTTAACGCAGCACATTTCTTCTACTTCTTTTGTAATTTGTATACGATCCAACATTTTTCTATACTCCCTTCGGTTATATACAAGACTATTGTACGTGCTGAAAGGAGCTAGTCAAGATTTAGAAATAAAAAAGCGGAAAGGAATCTTTCCGCTTTTTTATTCTTAAAAAATTTT
>CALVEX010000085.1 GCA_944326655.1 Candidatus Gastranaerophilales bacterium
GACTCTGCCGAACAAACGATTGAGTATCGTTTGTGAGAGGGAGACGAAATCTGCGCAAGCAGGCAGAAGGTGAAAGCGGAGCGTACCTGTTTAATGAGGGCACAGCAAGAAGATTTCGAGGAGGGGTCGAAATCATAGAAGTCCGGAGGTCAAGAAGGCAGGAGGGCAGGCCAGTTCCGTCATGCTGAACTCGTTTCAGCATCTCTTATATGGAGGATTAGAAGATAAGAGGGTAGGAGGGTATGCTGTTATCGGTGAGCAGAGCCCGCAAAATGCATGTCATTGCGAGGGAGTGAAACGACCGTGGCAATCGCATAATCTCACCCACCCCTTGTATTCCCCTCCCCTCAAGGGAGGGGAGCAGTCATCCCTTGTCATGCTGAACTCGTTTCAGCATCTCTTATATGGAAGATTTGGAGATAAGAGGGTACGCCATTATCGAAGAGCGAAGCTCACTAAAAAATTAAAAGTCTTCTTTTTTAGTGTGTTCATTTTTTATAAAAAACGGGTATAAAAAATTATGGGAAGTATAATTTAAAAAACTTTGGAAACCCCAATCAGACATGGTTTTTATCCATGTTAATTTTTGTAACAAAAAGGATTATTTATGAAATTAGCTGATTTTGAAAGTTTTTATATTATTAGAGTTATAAGAAAGAGATGAGCACATGACTACTTACGCGGCAGGAATTGTAAAACCTCGTATATCAACCAAAAGTACATCGTCAATAAAAACGACGGCGTCAACTTCTATGGCTACTGCAACAAGAAGCAGCAGTGCATCATCTTCTATGACAAGGTCGGGCTCGGTTTTTGGAGCTACAAATTTTGGTATATATGCACAGCGTTCAACAACCGGATTAGGGCTTCATCACAATTATTTAGGATATAACAGTTCTGCAACATCGGCTTTAAGACATTCGTTAAATGATAACAGAACTCCGTTATTTAATAATATATATACTTTTGACTACCCACGGCCGAGTTTCATGCAAAACAATAATTCTAATAAATTCGGAAATATTATGGCAGGTGTAAGCATGGGTCTTGGCACTGTATTGACAGGCATTGCGGCGTTAAAAGAAGCGGGAATTATCGGTAAATCGGATGCTACTCCGTCTGCTGATACTAAATCTAATACGTCTGGTGGTGTAAATAGTAATGTTAATAATACACCAACCCAAAATGTAAAAGTTTCTGAGTCATTGACCGGCATGCAAAATGCAACTGATTCTTCAACATTGCGTTCTGCAATTTCTTCTGCACAAACTGAATTAAATCAGTTAAAAGCTGATTTGCCAAAATTGAAAGAGGCTTCTGAAACGGCAACACAACAAATGTCAGAATTAGAATCACAAATTAAAACTAAAGAGGAAGAAGTTACTTCAAAAGAAAAAGAAGTTAGTGATAACAAATCTTCTGTTGATCAATGTAAAGATAATTTAGAAGCTTCCGAAAAACGTTTAGCCAGCTCGGATAAGGCCTTTAATACTGCTTGTGAAAATTTAGATAATGCTAACAAAGCTTTATCAAATGCAAAAAATAGGTTAACAAGTGCTAACAACGCTGTAACAAGTGCAGAACAACAATTACATTCTGCTAAATTGAATATTGATACGACTACCGGTCGACCTATGGAACCTGCTTATGCTCAGGCTCAACAAGCATTGCAAGATGCAAAGACAGAGGCTAGGAAAGCACAAATAGATGTTGAAAATAAAGAGAATGAAGTCAATAATAAAGAACAGGCAAAACAGAAGGCTGCAGGAACACTGAAAGACGCAAAAGCAAATAATAATACAGCAAAAGAACGATATTTAGAATCCCAAGAAAAGCTTAAACAAGCAGAGGAAAGACTAAAAACTTCTGAAAATGAGTTAAAAAATCTTCAGTCAGAATTAAATGAATTGACGCAGAAAAAGAATGATGCACAAAAGAATATTGATGACTATAATTATGCTGAGGCAACAATTAAGTCATTAGAAGCTGAAATACCAACTCAACAAGCTCGTTTGGCCGAATTGGAACAGGAGGAACAGAACGGTTTGTCTTCTGCTGAAGATGCAATCCTCGGATTTAGGGATAAAATGGCCGGCAAAGACGGTGTTTTAGGTAATAAAGATGACAAAAAACTTAAAGGAAAAGACAAAGAAAATTATGATAAGGCTCTTAATGCACGCAGAAATGTAAATTATACAGATTTATACAAAAAAGACCCTGAAATAAAGATGACTGATGGTACAGAACTCCGTAAAGGTGTTTATAACGGCGAAACTCTTTATATGATTGATGAAAAACCGGTAACAGCAAAGGAATATATGGACAAGAAAGAAGAATTCAAAAAAGAAAAAGATGGAGACTTCGGCTTTAATGGTTACAATTAAATAAACTTTTAAAATAATTTTACATTAACCTTTACTTTTGAAATAAGTTAAGTTATAATAAATTTATTAGACAGTATTGTCACGCAAAAAAGAACGGGAATCCCCGTTCTTTTTTAGCTAATACTGTTCCTTCCCTTATCAGGGAAGGTTAGGATGGGTAACAATCTTACAATAGTTTGGAACCACAGCCCTCCCTTAGGGAGAGAATCACAGAAGGGTAAGGTTTAGTTTTATGAAACAGGATATTAACAGGCATGAGATTTTAGAAAAAATTACACCGTTAATTGAAAATACTGCCATGCGGTTTGGTTATATTCCGATAGAAATTGAGTTTGTAAAAGAAAATCACCGCTGGTTTTTGAGAATTTATCTTTACTCAAAAGAAAAAGATGTTACCCTGGATGACTGTGAAAATGTGACAAGAAGTCTTTCTGATTTTTTGGATGAGCTTATACCTGTGAAATACTATCTGGAGGTCTCATCACCCGGATTAGAGAGAAAATTTAAATCAGATAAAGAGTTCATTTATTTTAACGGAAGAAGAATAAGTTTAAAACTAAAACAGCCGCTGGAAGGTGAAACAGAAAAGATATTTAAAGGCGAAATTCTTGATTATGATGAAAATGAAGGATTGAAAATCTTTAGATTTGATGACGGGAAAGAATTACAAATCCCGCGAGAAAATATTCAGTCGGCAAAGTTATATATTGATTAGAAGGCGATAAGACTGCAAGGCGATAAGGCGATAAGTATTGTTATAAAGAGGATTATTAAATGTATTATAAGGATTTAGAAGTGTGGAAAAAATCTATAGAATTTGTAAAAACGGTATATATTATTACAAATGAATTCCCGCAAGAAGAAAAATTTGGAATAGTAGCACAAATTCGACGTGCTGCAGTTTCTATACCTTCTAATATTGCAGAAGGAGCAACAAGGTTTTCAGATAAAGATTCATCAAGGTTTATGGATATTGCTTTAGGCTCAATTTCAGAGCTTGAAACTCAATTAATAATATCTAAAGAATTAGGTTTTATTAAAAATATAGATAATGAGTTAGAAATTTTAAAACAAATAAATGCAATGACACTAGGATTAAGAAAATTTTATAATAAGTAAAGAACTTATCGCCTTATCGTCTTGCAGTCTTATCGCCTAAAAACAAACTAAAACAAAGAAAGGAAAAAATAAACATGATTAAAATCGGAACAGCGCTTTTTGAGGCTTGCGAGGAACTTGAAAGAGAAAGAGGAATTTCCAAAGAAGTTCTTATTGCATCTTTGTGTGATGCAATGGTTGCAGCCTACAAAAAACACATGAGAATTAGAGAAGCAACAAATATTGAAGCTATTTTGGATGAACAGTCAGGTGAAATCGGCGTTTTCAGAACAAAATTAGTTGTTGATAACGTTGAAGACCCTGATACACAGATTTCTCTGAATGATGCTATGGAAATTGCAGAAGATGTTGAAGTCGGTGATGAAGTTAAAATTGAGGTTACTCCGGAACAGTTCGGGCGTATTGCTGCACAGTCCGCCAAACAGGTTATAACCCAAAGAATTCGTGAGGCGGAAAGAAACCTTGTATTACAGGAATTTATGGATAAAAAAGGGACGCTGACTACAGGTATTATCCAGAGGGTCGAAAACCGCAATGTAATTGTAAATATCGGTAAAATCGATGCAATTATGCCGCAAAAAGAACAAATCCCCGGAGAATATTACAAACCCGGCAACAGAATTAGAGTTTTTGTGCTTAACGTAAAGGAAACAACAAGATTACCTCAGGTTATTGTTTCCCACGCGCATGCAGAAATTGTAAGAGAGTTGTTTGAACTTGAAGTTCCGGAAATTGAAGACGGAATTGTTGAAATTAAATCAATTTCAAGAGAAGCAGGCTACAGAACAAAAATTGCTGTCTGGTCAAATGATCCGGAAGTTGACAGTGTCGGAGCATGTATAGGTCCCCGCGGATCAAGAATTCAGACTATTGTATCTGAGTTGAAGAACGAAAAAATTGATATCGTAAGATATT
>CALVEX010000086.1 GCA_944326655.1 Candidatus Gastranaerophilales bacterium
CTCCCCTTGTATTCCCCTCCCCTCAAGGGAGGGGATATGGAATTCCTTCCCTTAATAGGGAAGGTAAGGATGGGTTTCAAACAATCACTCCTCACCCTAACCCTCTCTCCTCGGGGGAGCGGGAAGCATATAAGAGTTCTCTCCCGCGCGAAGGTCAATTCGCCAGAGCGAGGGAACAATATTAACTTCCCGCAAAGAACTTATTCACCTATTGACTTATTCACTTCTTCACTTAAGAAAAAACATGCCGCGTTTACATTAGCTGAAGTTCTTATCACCCTCGGCATCACCGGTGTAGTTGCGGTTTTGACCTTATCTACGGTTATTCAAAATATTCAAAACAAGCAAAACATAGCCAAGTGGAAAAAGGAATATTCAGTAATTAATAATGCCTTTAATGAAGTCGTGGCAGATGGTGTAAGTATATGTGATTATAACCTAAGATATGGTAATTGCGGTGGTTCCGGTTATACAGATGAATTCATTTCTGCAATACAGACAAAATTACGTGTAGTAGACTATTGCGGAACTGTACAGTACGTATCATCTGATAAACTTTGTGATAATTATCCTCATTTTTCGCCTAAGGATATTAAATACAAATGGGCTGGTATAGTTGGTACTTCAACCGGTACACGTTATAAGCCTCTCGGTGGTTCGCAAGGTTCAAGCATAAATTACTATAATTTCAGCAGATTAGCTATTTTATTAAATGACGGTGCAGCTGTTTATTTTGGAGAGTTATGGAATGGCCCCTGGATATTAGTCGATGTAAACAACTTTAATAAAGGTCCTAATGAATTTGGTCGCGATGTCTTTGTAATCCATGTATCATCAAATATAAAGACAAACAAACATTATTTATCGCCGGCGGGTTCTGATAGTTTGTTTGAAGAAATGCCTCAGCTTAATAATTCCGGTTATGGTATAACCGGCTGTTCCAAGGACATAGGCACTCAGACTTCAAATACTGTCTATGAGGTTGCCGGTTCAGGCTGCTCTGCTAAATATTTACTTGAATAAAAAAAACGGGAGCTAAATAGCTCCCTGTTGGAATTAAGAATAGCTGGAAGTATGAAAAAGATTTAATGATTATATTTAACAGAATAAGTGTTATTTTTACAATTGCCCAATAGGTTAGTTAATAAAATCCGGTTTACCTATTTAAAATTTTTAAAAAATCAGGCATGCCTTTTTAAAATAAAATAGGAACAAAAGCTAAAGTTTTAAATAAGTGTACTTTTTGCACTTTATTACAAAAGCCTTGTACGAAGCTAATTCTCGCTCAACTTAATAAAACTTTATAAGAGGGGTTGACAAAATGTTTTTTATAGTGTATATTAAAAGTGTTAGATGAAGTGTTAAATAAACACTTAATAAAAACCTCACGAGAGGAGGACAGATATGATAACAATTAATCCGGTAAAATTAAATTCAGCAAAAACAATTACTTTCACAGAAGGTAATTTAAATAATATAACCCCGAGTGTAGCGATTCTTTCGTTACAAAACCCAAATGCGAAAATCAACTTTGAGAACGATTTAAATCGTACCCAAAGAGCGGATATGGTTCAAAATCCGAATATGTTTAACGCTTTAGGCGCTAAACTTCGCAAGACTTATAATATACTATTTTCACCAGACTACGACAGAGCAAGCAAAAGTCCTAAACATATTTCGTTTTTAGGTTAATTACGAGCTCCTGTCGTACTTACCCCGTAAAACTTGCTTCATTGACTATAACCATGTTGCTAAGTATTTATTTAATAACTTAATTTATCCTTTCTGTGGAAACATAGAAAGGATAAATTATTATGAATGAAAAAATAAGAGAAATGAGATTTGATCCTGAAAAAGCAAGATGTTATTTTTCAAAGATTCTGGCTTTTACTTTAGGGCCTGTAGAACTTAAAAATCTTATGGATGAAGGAAAGGTCAGACTTTTAGATGTTAGACGCAGGGAGGATTATGAAATATCTCATATCCCGTCGGCATTATCTATTCCCAAAGATGAATTGGAAAACAATACGGATAAACTATCAAAGGATGAAACAACTGTTGTATATTGTTATAACCAGCAGTGTCATCTTGGGGCTGAAGCGTGTTTAATTCTTGCGGATTACGGATATCCTGTCATGCTTTTGGAAGGCGGCTTCAAAACCTGGTCTGAAGATTTTCGGTTTACTACTACTTAATAAGGGCAGTTAGACTGTCCTTTTAAATGTTTGCACCGCCGTCGTTTTTCATCTTATCAAGAACTTTTTTTGAACCTTCTTTTGATTTGGCAATTTCAAGGGCAAAATTTGTGGCTTCCTGATCACGATTGATTGCTTCTTTTAACCCGGTCATTTCATCAAGATTGAGGTTTGAAAGTATTGCCTCATCAGAATTTAAGTATATTTTAAAAAGTTTTTGCGATATAAAGTCAAAGCCCGGAAGCTTCATTTCAAGCGCGTACCATTTGTAAAACTGGTGTACCATGTAGTAGGGATCAATATTTCCGTTTCTCATTACAAACATAGGCTTTGATTTGAATGATAAGCCTGAATGCGTGATTAAATTAATATAAAGTGCTTCAATTCCCTGAAGTTCTGTCACCAAACCTTCTTCTTCTTTAATAGCTGCAAGTATTTTGTCAGCGTTGTCAAGTTTAATAACTTTAGTTCCTTTGCTTTCAATATAGGCCAAAAGTTTGTCGGGATCGCTGTTACAGCTTTTAACAATATCCGATACATTCTTTTTTACAAGCTCTTTATTTTTTTCTGTTTCGGCTTGCAAGGTCATAGTTACGCCGTTAGAAAGCACGGTTTTAGATGTAGAGTTGGCACTTGAGCGTTTCAAATGCTTATCAAGCCTTTTTGTAAGTGCTTTTTCCTGCATTTGCAAGAAAAAGTAAACGATTTTTTGAAACATATTCATAATATAAATATATTATATTATTTGGCTGTTGTAAATATTCTTTACATAAAAAATGTTATTAGAAGACGCTAAGTCTCTAAGACGTTAAGACGTTAAGTTCATTACGGCAGCGTACTGCTGCAAGAGTTAAATTAATTTCCCCTCCCTTGAGGGGAACGCCCGCTTTGCAGAGGACGAAAGGCGGAGCCGTGCCCGTTTATCGCAAAGCGGGTAAGACAGAGTAAAATAGGAAAACATTTCATTTCCCCTCCCTTGAGGGGAGGGGATTAAAGGGGTGGGTGATAGCACATATGACAAGTTCAAATCTAGGATCCCCAGGCCTTTGAACTATTGTTGGGGTAGAAACCCCAACCTACTACTTCTCTTCAAAAAGAGAAGATGATACGAGGGCAAGAGGGTAAGAAGGCAGGAAGGCAAGCTAATATCGGTGCGTAAAGCGCACGAAAAATTTTCAACAATTACTGCTTAACGAAACGATAACAGAACGAGTGCTGTCTGAGCGGTAAAAAAGATTAGATTCTGAAAAAATTCACTATCTTATAGCGAGTTCACTCGTTTCAGGTTGAGTTTAGCAGTAATTAAACGGTCAGCGGTTTTTCTTTCTTTGCTTAATTTCTTTCTTTTTGCGTCGCTCAAAAAGAAAGAAATTAAGTGCGGGGTGCGGGGACGCATAGTTCACGCATAATAAAACCCTCTCCCTTTATCCCTCTCCCAAGAGAGGGAAATATTCTAGCAACATTTTTTCCGGAAATATTAAGTTTGTATAAAGATTGTAAAAAATACACTTGCTTTTTAGTCACAGTTGTTTTATAATGTAATTGTGAAATAAATCACGAATTGATTTTTTTACATTATCCTGATAAAATCAATGTAATAAATCATAAAATAACAATTGTCAAATTACAATTAAGGAGAAATAACACTATGACGACAAAAAGCAAAAAAACGGTTGAAAACCTTGAAAAAGCTTTAAAAAGCGATTCAGGTAAAGTTGAAACCGCTGAACAATTGGAATTGTTAATCGAAAGAGTTAAGAAAGCTCAAAAGATTTATTCAACTTATTCTCAGGAACAGGTTGACGCGATTTTTAAAGCAGCTGCTACTGCTGCTGACAAAGCTCGTATTCCTCTTGCAAGAATGGCTGTTGAAGAAACAGGAATGGGTGTTTTGGAAGACAAAATTATCAAAAACCACTTTGCATCAGAATACATTTATAACAAGCATAAACACGCAAAAACCTGCGGTATAATTAAAGAAGACAAAACTAACGGAATTAAAGTTGTTGCAGAACCTCTTGGAGTTATTGCAGGTATTGTTCCTACAACTAACCCGACTTCTACGGCAATTTTTAAATCATTAATTGCTTTAAAAACAAGAAACGCAATAATCTTTTCACCGCACCCGAGAGCAAAAGAATGCACAATTGCTGCTGCAAAAGTTGTTCTTGAAGCTGCAGTTAAAGCAGGCGCTCCGGAAGATATTATCGGATGGATTGATGTTCCGTCTATCGAATTGTCCAGTCAGTTGATGAAACACAAATCTATTTCATGTATATTGGCAACAGGCGGCCCGGGAATGGTTACCGCAGCTTACTCATCTGGTAACCCTGCATTAGGCGTAGGCCCCGGTAACGCAGCTGCTGTTATTGATGAAACTGCTGATATTAAAATGGCTGTTTCTTCAATTATTATGTCAAAAACTTTTGATAACGGTATGATTTGTGCTTCAGAACAGTCAGTTATTGTTGTTGACGAAATATATGAAGAAGTTAAAAAAGAATTCATATACAGAGGGGCACATCTTTTAAGCGCTTCTGATGAAAAGAAATTAATAGACCTTCCGTTTATTGACCCGAAACGCGGAACAGCTCATCCTGCAATTGTAGGACAGACTGCTCATAAGATTGCTGAATTGGCAGGATTTAAAGTTCCTTCAACTGCAAAACTTCTGCTTGCAGAAAGACCTTCTGTAGATTGGGAAGACCCGTTCTCAAGAGAAAAATTATCACCGATTTTAACTATGTATAGAGCAAAAGACTTTGAAGAAGCTTCGGAAATGGCTTATGAACTTGTTTCAAAGGGTGGTGCAGGTCACAGTGCAGATCTTTATACAGATACACGCAGCCAGGAAAGAGTAGACATATTCGCTGAAAAAATGCCAGCTTGCCGTGTATTAATCAACTCACCATCTGCACAGGGCGGTATCGGTGATTTATATAACTTCAAACTTGAACCGTCACTTTCACTCGGCTGCGGTTCATGGGGTAAAAACGCCGTATCAGGTAACATCGGTGTTGAAAACTTACTGAACTACAAAACAGTTGCTGAAAGGAGAGAAAATATGCTCTGGTTCAAAGTTCCGCCAAAAGTTTACTTCAAAAGAGGTGCAGTTGATTTAGCTCTTCGTGAACTTCAAGGCAAAAAACGTGCATTTATTGTTACAGACAGATTCTTATTTAATTCAGGCGCTGTAGACAGTATTGTTAACGTGTTGGATGAAGTTGGTATTGACCACCAAATCTTCTTTGATGTTAAACCTGATCCGACATTATCAACAATTAATCAGGCAATGGAAATTATCAGACCTTACGAACCTGATGTTATCATCTCATTAGGCGGCGGTTCTCCGATGGATGCTGCTAAAATTATGTGGCTCATGTACGAACAGCCTGATACTGTTTTTGAAGATATTTCAATGAGATTTATGGATATCAGAAAGAGAATATGCCGTATTCCTGAATTGGGTAAAAAAGCTACAATGGTTGCTATCCCGACAACTTCAGGTACAGGTTCAGAAGTTACTCCGTTTGCAATTATTACAGACGATGAAACTCACGTTAAATATGCAATCGCTGATTACGCTTTGACACCGAATATGGCAATTATAGACCCGAACTTTGTTGACGGTATGCCGAAAGGCTTGACAGCTGCATCAGGTATTGATGCTCTTGTTCACTCTCTGGAAGCCTATGTATCTTCTATGGCTACAAACTTCACAAATTCAAATGCCCTTGAAGCTACAAAACTTGTATTCAGATATCTTGAAAGATCTTGGTCTGAAGGTGCTAATGATCCGATAGCCAGAGAAAAAATGCATTATGCGGCAACAATTGCAGGTCTGGCATTTGCAAACGCATTCTTAGGTTTGTGCCACTCTATGGCGCACAAACTTGGTGCTATGTTTAACGTACCTCACGGTGTTGCAAACGCATTATTAATCAGACAGGAAATCAAATACAATGCTGTTTATTGTCCGAAAAAACAATGTATCTTCCCGCAATACAAATTCCCGAATGCAAAGGCAAAATATGCTCAAATTGCTGATGAACTCGGTTTAGGCGGAAAGAACGACGATGAAAAAGTTGAATTGTTAAT
>CALVEX010000087.1 GCA_944326655.1 Candidatus Gastranaerophilales bacterium
CCGTCAAATGTATATTCAACTTCAGCAATTCTTTCCGGTGGAATGGATGAAAAATAAGGATAATAATTTTTTATTACATTCAAGCCTGCTTTTTCAAATTTTTCTTTCTGAGCAGGTGTTGTAAATTTTGAATTGTCCAGACTTGTTTGAAACTCCTGCTCTATTTTTTCAATCTCGGGATATTTTCCGGTTTGTTTCGCAATTCTGACTGCATTTTCAAGCAGTTTATGTATAATAGAGCCGTAATTTGCAGAATCCCAGTTCGCTTCTTCAACATCTATTCCAAGCACTTTCAGGTAGAAAAACTTTCTCGGGCAATCAAGATAATCATTCAACCGGCTCGGTGAAAGTATGATATGTTTTACCCGTTCTTCAATTTCAGTCTTGAACGCTTTTCGGTTATCATAAGCCTCACGAGAAATGCTTCTTATAAATTCTTTTGTAGAGTCTTCATTGTTATAAGAAAATTGTTGAGCATTAAAGTCATAGTCATTGAAATCCGCAAGATATTTTGTTATCTGCTGGGGTTTGTTGTCGCTCATATCCGCAAAAGAAAGACAAAGTCCGTGTTTTGCTCTTGTTATCCCGACAAAAAGCAATTTTATCAGTTCGCTGTCTTTTCTTAGCTGTTCTTCATGTGGCTCATATACAGGCTCTGTGATTAATTTATATTCCCCCGGCATCCTAAAGTTTTCCCAGTTTTTGGAAATTAAATCAGGCAGATAAACGTATTCAAATTCTCTTCCTTTTGAACTGTGATATGTTGTAAGCTGTACAGCATTTTGTATGAAATTATCTTTATCAAGGCATATATCAATATTGTTTTGCAGACATTCATCAAGATATTCTACAAAATCTCCAAGACCTGTTGCCGCATTTATATTTGAAAAATCAGCGGCTTCGGATAATATTTTTTTAATGCCTAGCAGATTTTCGCTCCTGTTGCTTTCGGTTTTATAGTAATATTCCAGAATTCCTGTGCGGTTCAAAAGTTCTATAACTGTATTTCGCAAGTCATTTGCCGTTGAATATTCCTGAAGATAAAAAAATGTTTCTAAGAAATTTTGGATTTTTTCGGGATTTTTCCATCCGTTCAGCGTTTTCATAAGCGAAATAAAATCATCAGGCATATCTTTTTTAAACAGTCTTTTTTCATACAAAATTTTATTATAATCCTCTAAATCAATCTTAAAAGGTTCTGATAAAATCAATCCGAATAGTTTATCACTTGATAGAAGGTAATTATTTAAGGCTTTCAAATAAAAATAAACAACTATTGAAGATTTAATCGTGAAAATACTTTTGCCCTCATCAATCTGAAACGGAATATTTTTTGCTTTTAAAAGTTCGGCAAAAGTTTGTAATTCCTGTCGTTTTTTGCAAATAATTGCAATTTTGGATAATTCTTCCGGACAATTTTCTGATTTGATAAGTTTTTCAATGTCGTCAGCTATGTAATTAAATTCCTGTAAAGTATCGCCGAATTGTAATCTTTTGACTTTTTTATCTTTTTTTATTATTTTTTCTGATTTTGCTGTCAATTTTTTTGAAATGTTTTTTGATTTAAAATTTTCATTGTTTTCAAGCCTTGATTTATCCTGCTGAATGACCCTGTAGCTAAAATCAAGAATTGATTGGGTAGAGCGGTTATTTTCGTTAAGGCAGATGACTTTTGTTTCTGGATATTTGATTAAGAAGTTTTCAATATTATCAGAATTTGCCCCCTGAAATCCGAATATAATCTGGTCATCATCTCCGACAACAAGAATATTTTTTTCGCCATTTCCGTCAAGAAGGTTAAAAATTATCTTGTTTTGTAAATCGTTTGTATCCTGATATTCGTCTACAAGAAAATATTTATATTTGTTTGATACTTCCTTTAAGAACGTGTAATCTTCTTCAAATGCGGTCAGGACAAAGTTTATCATATCCGAAAAATCTATAAGACTTAGTGAGCGCATTTTTTGTGAATACAGTTCATATAAAGCCCATAGTTCTTTTGATTTTTCAATGTTTGTTTTAATTTTTTCTATTTCATCATAGCGTCCTTTATTGCGGGTTTCGCCTCTTGATTCCCGTTCATAAATTTCAGCTTCCAATTCTTTTATCCTTGGCATAAGTGTCGGATTTGTTTCAATTTTTTTATAGTAATCTTCTTTAGATATTCTTGTGCTTTTAAGTTTTTCAATATGTCCTGTAAAATCTTTTGCATAATAATATTTGTCGGCGCGGTTCGGGACAAAATATTGAGGATTTACTTCGTCAATACATTCTTTCATCAATTTTATTTTTCCGGTTTCAGTAATCAGTCTGACACCTGCATTAAGCGAAAACTGCTGCGGATACTGTCGTATAACATCATTACAAAACGAGTGATAGGTGTAAATATCAACGAAAGAGGCAAGAACACCCATTTTGTCTATCAAACGCTGTTTCATTTCCCTTGCCGCAGCATCGGAAAATGTCAAACACAAAATTGATAAAGGATTGATGCCATGAGAGAGCATATTTTCAATTCTGTGAATGATTGTAAACGTTTTACCAGTTCCCGGGCCTGCAAGAAGCATTATTGAACCGTTGAGTGTATCTATGGCTTCCTGCTGTTTAAGATTTGGCTTAATAATAGGTTTTGCAATAATTTCAGTCATACAATTTTCCTGTTTTTTTACAATAATACTTTATAAGAATGTCAAATTCGGACATATAAATTTAATATTTTTCTAAATTCTCTTTGAGATAGTTTTTATAAACTTCTCTTAATTTTTTAGGCGCTAAAATTTCACAATATTTACCCCATTTGAAAACATGCCATATAATTTCTCTATCGCCGCTTGCCTTGAAATTTACAATAAGATTTCCGTTTTCATCTTTTTTCATTTTTTGTGTGGGGTGAAAATTATATTGTTCTGCATCATCTGCAGCTTCAGGAGAGAATTTAAGTTTCACATCATAAATTTCTCCCTGAAACACTCCGAAAGATTTATTTGCATATTCCTGTAAATCAAAATTACCTCTTTCGTAACTTTTATCAGTAATTTTAAGATTTTCAAACTTGTGCAGCAAATAGTTGTAAATTCCATCTCCCTTTGCTTTTTCTCTTGCAATCAGATAGATTTTTTCTCCGTAAATTACACCGAGAGGCTCAAGAAATCTTTCTTTGTTGTGATAAGTTCCTTTTAATATTTTATTATTGTTAATAGCTTTTCTTAATTTTTCAAAAACATCGGGTTCTATTTTGTATTGCGGAAGCTGTCGGACAGCCAAACCTTCCGTTTGCAAAATCATTTCAATTTTGTTCTGCAAATTATTATTTTTTCTGTTTAAAACTTTTATTTTTTCAATAGTTTTGTTAAGTTCTTCCGATAATTGACTATTGATCGTAATATTTTGCAGCTGTTCAAGATTTGCAATTTCTTCAGGCAAAAAAGAAATTAAATTTTTTATTGAATAATCAATAAATCCCCAGTGTTTCTGATTGTCTTCAACTTCAATTTCATCAATTTGCGGGAAAATACAGGTCAGACTGTCGCGCATTCTTTCAGCTGTTCT
>CALVEX010000088.1 GCA_944326655.1 Candidatus Gastranaerophilales bacterium
ATTAATATCATAATTTTTTGAAAATTTTGCTGTTTTGTTGTAGAATTTTATTTACAAAATAAAGGAGAAAAATTATGCTGAGCGGACCGTTTTTAGACAGAAACTGGATAGGGCAGAATGAGGATTACAAAACGTCAGATATCGTAATGCTCGGTATGCCGTTTGACGGAACTGTTTCTTATCGTTCCGGCTCGCGGTTTGCTCCGGAGCAGATAAGACTTGCAAGCTGGGGAATGGAGGATTATTCCCCGCGGTTTGACAAACATCTTCAGGATGTAAATTTCCACGATGCCGGAGATTTGGAATTCCCGCTTGGAAATACTTACAAATCACTTAATTTGATTGAGAAAAATGTCGAAGAAATTTATAAAGACGGGAAAAGAGTCTTTGGTATCGGCGGAGAACACCTTGTAACTCTGCCTGAAATTAAAGCAGTGTCTAAATTTTATAAAGATTTGGCTGTTGTTCATTTTGACGCCCACACTGATTTGCGTGAAGAATATTTGGGGGAAGAAATGTCGCATTCCGCCGTAATCCGTCATATTTCCAGAATTGTTTCTCCGGATAATATAAAACAAATCGGCATAAGATCCGGCATGAAAGAAGAATGGGAGTTTATGAAAGAGCATAAAACGCTTATTGATGAATATTCCGGACTTGATGTATTAAAAGGCAAAAAGATATTTGTAACTGTTGATCTGGATGTTCTTGATCCTTCCGTTATGCCGGGAACCGGAACTCCTGAAAGCGGAGGAATGCAGTTTAATGAGCTTATCGGGTGGTTTGATTACTTAAAAGATTTTGATATAATAGGTGCTGATGTTGTTGAACTTGCGCCGGATTATGATACTTCGGGCGTTTCAACGGCTGTCGCCGGAAAAGTTATAAGAGAACTTTTAATGATTATGTAATTTATTTTCCGTTTGAGAAAGAGGCCGTTAAGGTATATGAGGGGTAAATGGTAATCGATAGAATAAATTTTTTAAAAGATGAAATAAATAAGGCAAATTATCTGTATTACGTTGAAGATAACCCGTCTGTCAGCGACTTTGAATACGATAAAATGTTTGCGGAATTAAAAAAACTTGAAGAAGAAAATCCGCTTTTTAGAACTCCTGACAGCCCGACACAGCGTGTAGGCTCAGTCAGCGAAAAATTTTTTCCGCATAAGCATAAATACCGCTTGTACAGCCTTGATAACACTTATGAATATGAGGATTTACAAGAGTGGTATAAAAAAATTGTGAAAGAATACGGTGAGCAGGAGCTTGTATGTGAGCTTAAAATTGACGGTCTTGCAATGGCTTTGACTTACGAAAACGGTATATTTGTGCGTGGAGTGACAAGAGGCGACGGAATTACAGGCGAAGATATAACAAATAATTTAAAAACGGTTAAAGCAATTCCGCTGAAGCTTTTTGAACCCGTTGATATAGAAGTCCGCGGTGAAGTTTATATGCCGAAAGAGTCGTTTGAGAAGTTAAACCAGGAAAATTTAAAAAACGGAGAAAAACTTTTTGCTAACCCGCGCAATGCGGCCGCAGGCTCAATAAGACAGCTTGACAGCACTATTACTGCAAAGCGCGACCTTTCAATGTTTTGTTATACTGCTATTTTTACAGGAAATATTGAAAACCCGCCCAAAACTCATTATGAAAGCATTTTGTATATGAAAAAACTCGGGTTTAAAGTTAATCCGAATATAAGGCTTTGTAAAAATGCCGATGAAGCTGTTGAATACTGCAAAGAGTGGGATGAAAAACGTTTTTCTCTTGACTATGCAACAGACGGGGTTGTAATTAAGGTTAATTCTCTTGCCGTACAGGGTGAAATGGGTTTTACATCCAGAGCACCCAAATGGGCTACGGCTTTTAAATTCCCGCCGGAAGAGGTTACGACAAGACTTCTTGCTGTTGAAGAAAGTGTGGGTAAAACAGGTGCAATAACTCCTGTTGCTATACTTGAGCCGGTACAGCTCGGCGGAAGCACTGTTTCGCGAGCAAGTCTTCATAACTTTGATGAAGTCGGACGTCTTGATGTAAGAATAGGCGACAGGGTTTATATCAAAAAGGCTGCAGAAATTATTCCCAAGGTTGTTAAAGTTATTGAAGATGAAGAACATTATAAACTCCCCCAATACACACCGCCTGACAAATGTCCGTCCTGCCACAGCGAACTCCATGTTCATCCCGGAGAAGTAAATCTTTATTGCGATAACCCGGATTGCCCCGCAAAACGCTGTGCAAAAATTGAATATTGGGCTTCAAAAGATGCAATGGATATAGATAAAATCGGGCCTTCTATTATTGAACAGCTTTATAATAAGGGGTTTGTAAGAACGCCTGTTGATTTATACAGACTTTCCATGCAGGATTTTATGCTTTTAGATTTGGTTAAGGAAAAATCCGCCTTTAATATGTACACATCAATTCAGGAAAGTAAAAATCGCCCGCTTGCAAGGTTTTTAACGGCTTTTACAATCAGGAATGTCGGAAAAGAAACGGCAGGAGTTCTTGCGGCTGAATTTGGCACACTTGAAAATATTAAAAATGCATCTGTAGAAGATTTGTCAAAAGTCGAAGGGGTAGGTGAAATTATCGCTCAGGACATTTATAACTTTTTCAGAAGCCCTGCAAATATAAAAATGCTCGAGGAATTAAAGTCGCTTGGAGTTGAACCCGCTTTGCCCGTGCAGAATGTTTCCGACAAACTTAAAGGAAAAACATTTGTTTTAACCGGAACATTACAAAATATGACGAGAGATGAAGCTTCCGAAAAAATTAAACAGCTTGGCGGAAAGACTTCATCATCGGTATCTAAGAACACCTCTTATGTAATAGCCGGAGAAAATGCGGGCTCAAAATTAGACAAAGCTCTAAAATTAAATGTTATAATATTGACAGAAAATGATTTTCTGAAGATGATAGATTAGAAAGAGTAGGATTTATGAGAAGAAGAACCAGAATAATACAAATATCAGGATTGCGCGGAATACTAATGATGCTTTTTATGGCATCTTGTCTTGCTGCCGGATTTATTTTGTTCCCTGCGGCTGTCGCAATGCATTTATGGAACTGGGCCGCATCTTTTGCCCCGATTCCTTTAATAAATATTTATCAGGGTTTAATGCTGTGGGCAATAGTTGCGATATCTGGATTTATTATCAATGATAAAAAGAAATTTCTTGTTGCGTTTAAAACACCTGACAGATTGACGGATGAAGAGATGAAAAAAGTTCTGGAACGTGTAAAAATTCACTCTCAAACCCGTCAGGCGCTAAATTCAATGATTTTGAACTCTGCAAAATCTCTTGAAGAAAAAGATAAAGCAGAAGATACAAAGGAAAATAAAAAGGAGAATGTATGAAAAAAGTATTATTAACTACACTGGTTTTAGGTTTGTTATTGGGCTGTGCGCCTTTTTCAACAAAGGCTGTTGCAGAAGCTGTTGAAAGAGGGTTTGTATCCGTAAGCACTTCTGCAAATACCGAACTTACGCCTGATGTGGCAGATATTTCTATTGCCGTTCAAACTTTTGACAGCAAATCGCTTCAAAAAGCAACGACTGAAAATAAAGAAATTTCGGAAAAAGTTATTGCGGCTTTAAAAGGTATGATAAATACTTCAGACGGTGATTATGTTAAAACAATGGATTACAGTGCTTCTCCGCTTTATACATATTCCGGCAGCAAACGTAATTTTGATAAATACCAGGTATCTAATACCGTAATTGTTCATACAAAATCAATTGATAAAGTAGGTTCAATAATTGACAAAGCAATATCATTAGGTGCTACAAATGTTGATAATCTGGCATTATCAGTTTCAAAATATGATGATGAATGCAATCAATTATTAGTAAAGGCAACACAAAAAGCACGCAGCAGAGCTGATTTACTTGCAAAATCAGCATCAACAACAGTTACCGGAGTTCGTTCTTTGAACGTAAGCTGCAGCGCAAATAATTCAATTACTCCTCAATATCGTATGTTATCCGCAAATATCGGCGGAACAGATATGGAGGCAAAGGCCGCTTCAACTTCAATTGAAAAAGGTATTGTAAAAGTGTATGCAACAGTTAATGCTTCATTTTTTGTAAAATAACGGCTGCACTTAATTGTTAATTTTTAAACACATGAAAGCTCAAAAAATGTTTTGGGCTTTCACTTTTTTAGTTAAAATTCGGCAATTGCAATAAAAATTTTTTTCAAGTAAAATGTTATTATGAACAAAAGGGGTATGGAATGAGAATTGAGGCTAAAAATCTTGTTAAAATATACGGTGACAGAAGTGTTGTAAATGATATTTCTTTTGACATGAGCAAAGGAGAAGTTGTTTGCCTTTTGGGGCCGAATGGTGCAGGGAAGACTACAACTTTTTATATGGTTGTCGGACTTGTTAAGCCTAATAAAGGTCATATTTTTCTTGATGGTGAAGATATTACTACCTGGCCTATGAATGAGCGTGCCAGAGCCGGTATCGGATATCTTCCCCAGGAGGCATCTATATTCAGGAAACTGTCTGTAGAAGATAATATTAAGCTCGTTTTAGAGATGAATGACAAACTGACTGTTGACGAGAAAAAGCGTAAACTCGAGGAGCTTTTAACCGAATTTGGTATTTTAAGACTTCGTTCTTATGCAGCGGTATCGCTTTCAGGCGGTGAGAGAAGAAGGGTTGAAATCGCAAGGGCGCTTGCGGCAAGTCCTGATTTTATGCTTTTGGATGAACCTTTTGCAGGTATTGACCCTAATGCTATCGGAGAAATCAAGGATAATATCCGGAAAATATCGGAAGATAAAGGGCTTGGCGTTTTGATTACAGACCACAATCCAAAAGCAACTCTTTCTATCACCGACAGGGCGTATGTAATTTTTGACGGCAAAATTAAAATTCAGGGCAGAAGCGAAGATGTTGCTGTTGACCCTGTTGCAAAAGAATTTTATTTAGGAAAGGATTTTGCACTGTAATGAAATTATTTCCTAAAATAACTATTTATGACAGATATATTTTCATGCAGGTAATGATGGCGACTATAGTTGCGATCCTGCTTTTTACTGTTGTGTGGATAGCTCCCGAGATGCTTTTGAACACAATCAAAAGAACTTTAGCAGGTGAATACGGAGTAAAAACGGCAATACTTATCCTGTTTTATGAGCTGCCGAAAATTCTCGGTAAAGCTTTTCCCGTCGGACTGCTTCTGGGGACATTATTTACTTTTGATAAACTAAGCAAAGATTCTGAGCTGACAATTTTCAGGGCTGTCGGGCTGTCGTTTCAAAGAATTGCGGCGCCTGTAATTGTTCTCAGTCTTATTGTAACCTGGTTGTGCTTTGTAACCTATGACAAATTAATTCCGATGTCTGTAAATAAATCTATTGCCCTTAGAGGCGGTTATGTCACAACCCAATATATATACACCCAGAAAGATAAGGATGGGGTTCCAGTTAATGCGGTTGTTATTTCAAAATTTTCAAAAGATACTATGTATAATGTGATAGTTCTTGATTTTTCAAAGAAACAATATACCGATGTTCATCAGCTTCAAAATATCTTTCATGCTAAAACAGGTAAAAATTTGGCCGACAGATGGAAGTTATACGATATAACCCAGTATAAGATTTCAAACGACGGAATATTTATTGAAATTGCAAAACTCCCTTCAATGGATATTTTACAGGGCGAGGCCGCAAAAAATGCCTTTACCCTGATGACATATTCGGTTAAAAAAGAACGTGAGATTGATAACCATGATTTGAAAAATTATATTAAACTGCTTAAAAAGGAAGGACTGGATGAAGAATACAGATATATGCTAAACAAATATCTGCAAAGATTTTTCCATCCGTTCGTATGTGTTCTTCTTGCAATAATGGGGACTTTGCTCGGGTTTAGCAAACCAAGGGAGCAAAGACTGGTAGGTTTTACTATTGCAATCGGATGTATTTTCCTTTATTATATCACCCTGCCGTTCTTTGACCTTTTGGCGGAAAAAGGGGTATTGCATCCGTTTATTACTGCAGTTTTCCCTCCTTTTGCATTCCTCTGCGCAATCGTGGCATTCTACAAATCAAAGGATTTATAAATTATGAAAAAATTACTGTTTTTACTTATGTCTTTAATAATTCTTTCAAACGCTGCTATGGCTGACCCGATTGATGTGACTTATAATGACGGGATTTACCATATTGTGCTTAAGGGCGACAAAATAAAAAAGCGCATAAAATTTATAAGTTCCGAAAGTCTTATAACCAATAAGGAAGCTCACCAGAGGACAAAATCCAAGCTTACAATAAATGCAGGTTATTTTGACCCTGAAAACCAAAAATCCATGTCTTATATCGTGACCGACAGGGTTACTATGGAAGATCCGCAGGTAAATGAAGCTCTTTTATATAACCCTGTTTTACGCAGGAATATGGAAAAAATTTTAAACAGGACAGAATTCAGGATTGTGGAATGCGACAAGGGCGAATACCGTTATGAAATTGTTCCGCATAAAAGTTCGGTAGACTTTGGCTGTGCGTTAATAACTTCTGCACAGGGCGGCCCGCTCGTTTACCCTCAGCTTAGGCTTGAAGAAGAGTTTTTCATAGTAAAAAAAGATGGTGAAGTTGTAAGAGAAAGCTGTTCTGTTCTTCACAAAACAGCAAGAACAATTATCGGACTGAAAGGTGATGAAGCACATATTCTGATTATAACCGACAAACACCCTATGGATTTGTATGAAGTTCATGAATATGTTAAAAATCTCGGCTGGGACAGGGCAATGGCATTTGACGGCGGCAGCTCGACTTCAATGAATTACCTTAATAAATATAACGTGACCTCAATCGGCGACGGTGCGGGAAGAAGTTTGAAATCTTTTATGATAATAAGATAAATAGTTTTAAGAACGGGCTGCGTGACTGATTTTGCCAAAATCTATGGTTTTGTGTAAAAGCAGTCAAATAAATTCAGCATGACGGTATTACAAATATTTAGTGTAAACTGCGAAATCCCATAATTTTTTTGCTGTATAATAAAACTACAAAGAGAAAGGACGTGCGATGAAAGAGAGAATAGTATCGGGAATGCGCCCGACTGGAAAATTACATTTTGGACATTATTTAGGTGTAATACAAAATTGGGTTGAGCTTCAGCATAAATATGACAGCTATTTTTTTGTTGCGGACTGGCACGCCCTTACCACTAAATACGACAAAACAGAAACACTCAGGGATGATGTAAAAGATGTTGTGATTGATTGGCTTGCCTGCGGTATAGACCCTGAGGTTTCGACAATATATGTGCAGTCGCTTGTTCCGGAAATTGCCGAATTGAATATATATCTTGGTATGATTACTCCGCAGAACTGGGTTGAGCGCGACCCGTGCCTTAAAGATATGGCAAAAATTCTCAGGACAAAAGAGGGTGCCGGCTCTCAAATAAATTACGGACTTATGGGCTATCCTGTTTTAATGAGTGCGGATATTATGATGTTTAATTCAACTTTTGTGCCCGTAGGAATTGATCAGGTCGCCCATATTGAGATTACAAGAGACATTGCAAGAAGATTTAATAATTTATATAAAACAGACTTTTTCAACGAGCCTAAGCCTTTGTTAAACAATTGTTCTTTGATATGCGGACTTGACGGAAACAAAATGGGTAAATCATTCCAAAATGACATAAAAATATCTGATACGGCAGAGGTTACAGCAAAAAAAATTATGTCAGCAATAACTGACAGAAGCCGTATGAGAAAAGATGATCCCGGTCATCCGGATGAGTGCGAAGTCGCGTTTAAATACTGGCAGATTTTTGGTTCTGACCAACAGGTTCAAACTGTAAGGTGCGAATGTGAAAAAGGCTTGCGCGGCTGTGCTGACTGTAAGCGTGAGCTTGGTAAAGTTATAAATGAAAAATTTGCACCAGTAAGAGAAAAGCGCAAATACTACGAAGAACATCCGGCTGAAGTTGAACGGATTATAAAAGAAGGTTCACAAAAAGCTCGTCTTGAAGCCCAAAAGGTTTTGCAGGAAGTCAGAAATATAATCGGAATGTATTAAAAAACAGGCAGACGCAAGATAAACGGAGTAATTGTGTCTGCCTGTAATCCGCGCTTATGACTGCGGGTCTAAATAAAATTTTTTCATAAAAATAGCCGTTGTTCACGGCCATATAAAATTTGGTAAAAGGTTAGTGTGTAGGAGAAAATAAAGAAAAAGAAAATGGTTTATATTTCATGTATTCCACCTACATTGATATCTATAACATATATTAAGTATATATTTTACAATTGTTAATATATTCAAAAATGTCAGGGAAGTTAAAATATTTTGTAAATTAACCTCACCCCACCCCTCTCCTTAAAAAGGAGAGGGGGAATATAAAGTTTTGTCATTACGAGGAGGGCTTTGCCCGACGTAGTAATCGCATTATCGTCGGATTTTTGCAAGTACGCGATTGCGACGGTCAGCATAACATGTCCCCTCCCTTGAGGGGAACGCCCGCTTTGCAGAGGGCGAAAGGCGGAGCCGTGCCCGTTTATCGCAAAGCGGGTAAGACAGGTGATTAAAGGGGTGGGTGATGCTCTTAAGTGAATAAGTTAATAAGTCAATAGGTAAATAAGTTCTTATCGGCAGCGTACCGCAGCAAAAGATTAACGATGAAATTTCACTACTATGCGATTGCAACGGTCGTTTCACACGCTGGCAATGACAGTTTTTTGCTGGCTTGAACTTATCGTCCTAACGACTTATAAACATCTAATAATATTTGTTATGTAAACAAATGTAACAAAAAATACATTTTGTGAAATTGAACATTTTATAAATACTTTATATTAGTAAGAGAGTTTAACAATAACATAAGGAGAGATGAGATGACTTTTTTAGCGATTGATGCACAGAAAAATTTACTTACCTTGCAGAAAAGCCAGCTGCAATTTGAGCAAACACTTGTTATGAGTGATGTAAACCATATTAGTAAACAAATTTCTCTTATAGCTGAGGCTTGTGAGGGCGATGATACAGATCCGGATGATGATCCGCAGTATATTACCCTGCAACAGACAGAAGCACAGTTGGAAACAAGGCAGGATTCTCTGGACTCACAGATTACTTTACTTGAGAATGAAATATCAAGTATTAAGAACCTTGTAACAAATAATATCAAGTCTTCCTGCACATTGAACCTGATTGGCAGCTAGTCTACTGCACCATGCTGACTTCGGCAATCTGTCAGCAATGTGGCTGCAAATCAGCTTTTCGGTTCGCAATGCCGGCCCCTCCTTTCAATTATCAACTTGGAATGTCTGCGAGCCTGCCAATTCAACAGTGTTGAGCATTAACGATGCTATTGTCATAGGCCCGACACCGCCGGGGACAGGCGTGATATATGAGGCAATTTGTGAGGCTTTTTCAAAATCGACATCGCCGGAGATTTTCCCGTTCTCATCTCTGAAAATCCCGACATCAATTACGACACAATTATTTTTTAACATATTTTCCCCTACAACTTTTTTTCCAACTGCTGAAATCAGAATATCAGCAGTTTTTGTTATATCGGAAAGATTTTTTGTTTTGCTGTGGCACATTGTAACTGTTGCATTTCTGTTTAAAAGCATTTGTGCAACCGGTTTGCCGACAAGATTTGAACGTCCTATAACGACTGCATGTTTCCCTGCAATTTCAATTCCGTACTCATCAAGTAAAAGTAAAATACCTTTCGGGGTGCATGGAAAAACATAAGGTTTTTCGCCTGCAAAAAGTTTTCCGCTGTTGTATGGTGTGAGTCCGTCAACATCTTTTTGCGGGGCTATTGCATCTATAATTTTGAATTTATCAATATGCTTTGGCAAAGGGAGCTGAACAAGTATTGCCGTTATGCTTTTGTCGTTGTTAAGTTCATTTATTTTTTCAAGAAGTTCCCTCTCTGTAACACTTTCGGGATAAGTTATAACAATTGAATTTATCCCGAGTTTTTCTGCACATTTTTTTTTGTTGTTAACGTAAATTTTGCTTGAAGGATCATCCCCTGCAAAAATTACGGCAAGAGACGGCTTAATCGGCATGTTGTCAACTTTTATTTTAAGCTCTTCAAATATTTTATCTCTTAATTTTTTGCCGTCTAAAATAATTGCCATTTCTACTCCCTTATCTGCGGTAAATTTAATCTGAAATAAAACTGTTTTATGGCATCCTGAACAAGCTGTGATTCACGCTCCATTGATTTATATTTTAATTCTTCATCAAACGGAATAACCCCTAAAACGTCAAGATCAAAACGTTTTAAAAGTTCATATACTGATGTCAAATCGGTATTTTCAACCTTGTTTATAATTACACCAAGCTGGTTTCCTGCTGCATATTTTGCGCTGAATTCTTCTATTCGTTTGGCAAGATGTGCACTCTCATCTGTCGGATTTGCAATAATGAGGGTTGTGTCAATATCAGTGTCTACAAGCTGGTTTAAATACTTAAGATCAAATTCGCAGTCAAAAATTACTATATCATATCTTTCTATAAGTTTGAGCACCGCATCATTAATTTGACCTGTAATCGGGCAGCGGCAGTCTTTTGAACCAACAAACCAAGAAACAATAATATCAACATTATCATATAAAGATACAACAATGTCTTCCATTGCCCATTCAACAAACTCCTGCTTGCTCATCCCTTCGGGAATTCCTGTTTTGTACTCATGTTTTCCGCTTCTTATCCCGTAAATTGTATTTCTTATATCAAGCCCGAAGCTGTGTCCGAGTTCCCCTGTCAAATCGTTATCAAACAAGAGAATTGATTTTTCCGGAAAATATTCCTGAAAAACTCTCAAAAATGCTTTTGCAATAGTTGTTTTTCCGCTTCCGCTTTTACCTGTTAATGCAAGTTTAAATGTCAAATTAATACCTTTCTTTTAATATGTAGGATAACTCTTTAGTAAGGTTCATCGCTTTTACGGCCATATCTTCGTTTAATGAACCCGCTCCGCAGGATGGTGTTATTAAAGAATTTTCTATAACAATTTTCTCATCAATTCCCTTTTCGGTCAAATATTTTACAGCTTTTTCAAAAACTTTAATCATTTTAGCTAAATCCGCCTTTTCAAGCAGCTCCGGATTTAGGGTCGGAACTACTCCCCAGGCAATTTTTCGTCCTTCCGCGAGATATCTTTCAAGGTAATTGTTAAAAAGGCTCAGGTTTTGTGCATAAGTGTATGCATCAAGATTGATTATATCAACCCCTGCATTTATCGGAACTGTCCAGTCACATTTCCCGCAGCAGTGTATGGCGCTAAGTGCTCCGTTTGTTTTTATTCGGTCTGATATTTCTTTAAGCATTAGAACAACTTCTTCCTGAGAGATTGTTATGAATGCCGATGTCCCCAGCTGTGATATTGAAGGCTCGTCAATAAAAATTATCGGTGTTGTATTTTTATTTGCTGATTTTATTTGTTTAATCTGCCAGAGAGCTTTTAAGGTAAGTGTTTTTACTATAATTTCACGCAGTGTTTCATCATAAATCGCACATTTTCCGGATTTATCGACTAAGGTTGTTGCAAGTGTAAAAGGTCCGACAATCTGTCCTTTGGCGTATTTTGGTTTTGTTTCTTTGATTATATCAATAAATTTAGGGAAAGATAAAGAATAATTTATTGCGTACTTTTCGATTGTATCGGAATTTATATCTGAGATAATTTCTTCATAGTCGCAAAAAAATTGTTCAATGTCGCAAAAAAACTTGTCGCTTTCTGTTTCAAGGTAAGTTTTTCCTGACTGTTCATCAGAAAAAAACGAAGGCATGTTTTCCAGAAACTGGACAATCATGTCTTCGTTTTTACTTATTTTTGGTAATTGCGGCCAAAACGGAATTGAGGTCAAATTTTCTCTGACAACAGTCATTGCTTCATCTAAATTTGTATGCGGTAAAGACCCGATTGCCAGACAGTTGAGTTTCAAGTCGGAGGTTTCAGCCATTAAATGTCCTTATTCTTCTGCTTCAGCCGCTTCTTCAACTTCTTCAACAGATTCTTTCAATACTTCTGAAGCTGTAACAACAACATCAAGTTCGCATTTAACTTTCGAAGTAAGTTTAATAAGCATTTTGTATTCGCCGATTTTGTTAATCGGAGCATTCAAAGAAACATTTTTTCTGTCAACTTCAATACCTGATTTTGCATGAAGTTCTTCAGCGAGTTTTTTAGTAGTAATAGTACCGAACAATTTGCCGGATTCACCTGCTTTAGCAGAAAGTTCAAGTTTAGCAAATTCTTCAATTTTTTTAGCTGTTTCTAAAGCTTCAGCGTGTAATTTTTCCTGTTTAGCTTTAATTCTTGCCAAATTCTTTTCTCTGTTTTCCAAAGCGCCTTTAGTTGCAACTTCAGCAACAG
>CALVEX010000089.1 GCA_944326655.1 Candidatus Gastranaerophilales bacterium
CCTACCCACTTATCTTCCAATCTTCCATTAATGAAATGCTGAAACAAATTCAGCATAACGTATTCGGCCTGACCTCTTGACTTCCTGCCCTCCGGCCTTCTAGCAACGAGATCCTGAAATAAATTCAGGATGACAGAAAAAATTGCCTTCCGGACTTCCTGCCCTCCGTTAAGGCCTAGAGCCCCCCCCCCTCGAAGTCCTGAAACAATTTAAATCTCTTCGTACAAATAACTCCTTCCATTTATTATTAAATTATTATAACAAAACTTTCAAATAAAACCAATATATCTTATTTTTTCTTTTTCTCAGGATAGCAATTCCAATGTATATCCGGATTTCTTCTAAACCACGTTAACTGACGTTTCGCATAATTTCGCGTATTTTGTTTTAACTTATTCACAGCCTCTTCCAAACCAATAATACCGTCCAGATAAAGAATTACTTCCCTATACCCTATAGTATCAACAATATTCGGAATCCGCCCGTGCTTTTGAAGAAGTTCTTTTGTTTCTTCAACCAGCCCCTGTTCAATCATTAAATCAACACGGTTGTTAATCCTTTCATAAAGCTCTTCCCGCGGGAAATTAAGTCCAATCCATTCAACATCATATTCAGGTTCTTTAAACCCTCTTGATTTTGAAAGCGGAAGACCGGTTTGTTTTATTACCTCTATAAACCTTATAACACGGCGTTTATCGTTTTCATTTACAAGATTAGCAGCCTCCGGGTCTAATTCATACAATATTTTGCGTAACTCGCAAAAATTCAACCTTGAAAGATCTTTTCGCAAACCATAGTCAGGTTGCGTCTCAGGCAGGCTGTAATTTTCAAGAAGCAGCCTGAAATATAACCCTGTACCGCCTGCAACAATAGGGACTTTTCCGCGTGATAAAATATCATCAATCCGTTTTCCGGCTTCTTTTACATACAAACCGGCAGAATAATCCGTTTCCGGCTCAACTATATCAATCATATAATGCGGAATTCCGCCGCGTTCATCTATTTTAGGTTTTGCGGTTCCGATATTTAATCCTTTATAAACAAGCCTTGAATCCGCAGATATTATTTCACCGTCAATTTTTTTTGCAAGTTCTATAGCGTAAGACGTTTTTCCGCTTGCGGTAGCCCCGACAACCGCTACTACTTTTTTATTTTTCCGCATCCGTTGTTTCCGTTATCATAAATTTTCTATCATAATATAAGAATATTAATACAACCAAATAAACAGAAAAATAAAAGAGAACTATACTCATAATTATATATGCAATCGGGTTAATAAACGCAAATGTGTTTATAAAAAGAAGCGCAAATCCCATAAGCCAAAGAGATATATAAATTCTGGAAGAAGTAAAAAAGTCTTTAAAAAGATGTATTAACGAACGCCACAGAGCAACCAAAGGATTAGGGGTTTTATAGATAATTTCCGGAATCCACAGCATCAGCATATACATAACAATGGATGTCACAACCATAAACAAAAGGCTCCATTTCCCAAAAAATATTATCTGCTCCGGTGTTAGTTTGTCAATAAAAGATGCCATGCCCAAATTTGCAGGCATATTAGGATCCATTACTGTCTGTTGAAGACTAATCATCGAAGCATCATCAAGAGAACCGATAATTTTTGCTCCAAGCAGGTACACGAGAGGAGTTGCAATAACCTGAATAAAAAAGAAAATTACATACACACCGACAAAAGATAAGAAAAATTTTCCAATTCCCTCAGGTATGGTTTTAAATAAATTCAAAGTTGCTTTTGCTCTGTCTTCGTCAAGTACAAAAACTTTTTTTGAAAGGTTTACCGCTCGCTCAACCATATAAAACCATCCTGCACAAAATATTCCAAACATGAAAAGTATGGTAATTGATGCCAGGATAAATTTCGGAGCGGAATCTACTGTGTATTTGGAATATAAAGAATATAAATCCAAAATTTTTACAAACACTATTAACGGTATAGTTAAAATCAAATTATAATTCGTTATTTTGGCAGCATCTTTAAATAATTCTTTCATATATTATAAAAACCTCAGTTAATGAATAATTTAAATAACCTTCTTACTTAATAAGTTCTTCCTGTTTTTCTTCAACAGATGTATTTGCTGAAAGTTTTCTTTTTCTCCTCTTCATCAAATCAACAAATGCTTCCAATCTTGTAAGATATCCGGCTTTTCCAGTCTGTTCATCCATAATAAGCGGCAAAATAGGGATATCACAATTTTCGCGCATTGCAGGGAAGATATTCTGAGACATTATCTCCGGCATACAAGTGAAAGGACTAATATGAATAATTCCGTCAATACCTCTTTCATCAGCATACGCAACATCAGAAACGCATTCCAGAGAATCACCGCCGATATCGCGCATCAGATAAGGTTTTGCCATTCTAAATGCACGCTGAAGATGGGTTTCGCCTTTTCTGAATACTTTCGGGATTATTGCGTCTTTTAAAAAGCTGCTTATCGTAAGGCTTCGACGAGTCTGCACGCCCATTTTACCGAGTTCTCTTGTTATATTCTGGTTTGAAAATTCATCACATACAAGATAAATTTCACCGGTTAAATCTACATACAAAACCTCTTTTTTAGGATCAATTTTCGTCTTTTTCATTTCTTCAAAAGCGAGTTTTTTTGCTTTTTTCAGACTGCGTGTGTTATCAGCGTCTTTAATTAGCTGCAATGCTTTATTATAATGTTTTTCCGCATCCCCGAAAGTTATCTCCCTTGCTCTGTAAAAAGATAAAAGATTTTCCAAATCATCAAGAAGGAAAACTTTTCTGATAGCAATGTTAATCGCTCTTGCAAACAAAATCGGGTCATTTTTTCCGCTGATTTCTTTCAGAAAATTATACATCCCCATAAGCCCGTCATATAGAGTTAATTCAATGTATTTTGCATCATAGCCCAAATCAGTAAGTGCATTTTTAATACAATTGCCGTACTCTCCCAAACGGCAGCAGCCCGGCGAAGAAATCATTGCAACATAATCTGTTCCGCCTTCTATTGCTTCAATAAAATTTCCCAAAATCAATTTATAAGGCAGACATATAGCTTCCGGAGAATGTTTTGTTCCGAGCGACAAAGTTTTTTTACTTGTATAAGGCGGAACAAAAGGTTCTACACCGATTTTTTTCAACGCAGCCGACCAGGCTATAGAAACCGTTCCCATGTGGGGAAATGCTACTTTTAATTTTTTATTTTCTTTACTCATAATTTTATACTCTTATTATTATTTTTGTACAAATTTTAAATCCGGATGACGTGCCGCTAATGTTTCATCAATTCTTTTAACGGGAGTTGTATGCGGGGCAGAGATAACTTTTTGGGGATTACTTTCTGCCTCATCTGCAATCCTTAACATCACATTAACAAATTCATCCAAAACTTCTTTAGTTTCCGACTCCGTAGGTTCAATCATAATAGCTTCATGAACAATCAGCGGGAAATAAACTGTCGGCGGATGAGTATTTTCATCCATCAGGGCTTTTGCTATATTGAGTGTTGAAACACCTTTTTCTTTCTGCCTGTCGCCCGACAAAACAAATTCATGCATACATGGTTCATCATAAGGCAAAAGATAAGCACCTTTTAATTTTTCCTTCAGGTAATTTGCATTTAAAACAGCATTTTCGCTTGCCTCTTTCAGGTTTTTCCCCATCATGAGAATATATGCATAAGCCCTGACAAGAACGGCAAAATTTCCGTAAAAAGCTTTAACACTTCCTATAGAATTTTTAATATTATAATTTCTGAAATACTTTTGTCCGTCAAAATCTGCAACAGGAGCCGGCAAAAATTCTTTCAATTTTTCAACAACACATACGGGCCCTGCCCCCGGTCCGCCGCCGCCATGAGGCGTTGCAAAAGTTTTATGCAGATTTAAATGCACAACATCAAATCCCATAAGTTTAGGATTTGAATAGCCCATAATTGCATTGAAATTTGCCCCGTCATAGTAAAGTAAAGACCCGTTTTCATGCATAATTTTTGAAATCTCAGATACATTTTCTTCAAAAATTCCGAGAGTATTGGGATTAGTCATCATTATTGCAGCGACTTCGTTGTCAACCAGTTCTTTTAATGCATTTAAATCAACCTGTCCTTTTTCATTTGATTTGACAGGTACAATTTCAAATCCGCAAAGATGCGCGCTTGCAGGGTTTGTACCATGTGCGGAATCGGGAATAATTACTTTTGTTCTTTTTTCACCCCTTACCTCAAAATATTTTTTTATTATCATCATGCCGGTAAGTTCCCCCTGAGCCCCGGCAGCGGGCTGCAATGTAACAGCATCCATCCCCGTAATTTCTTTAAGAGCCTGTTGAAGTTTGTACATAAGCTCCAATGCTCCCTGACAATCACTGTCATCACTTAACGGGTGCAAATTTGCAAACCCCTCAAGGGAAGCAAGAAGTTCATTTACCTTCGGATTATATTTCATAGTGCAGGAGCCGAGAGG
>CALVEX010000090.1 GCA_944326655.1 Candidatus Gastranaerophilales bacterium
ACGATATCAACTCCCTGAAACGAACTTATTCACCTATTGACTTATTAACTTATTCACTTAAGAAAAAACTTGCCGCCTTTACATTGGCTGAGGTTTTAATTACCCTCGGAATAATCGGGGTTGTTGCCGCAATTACCCTGCCCACATTAATTAACCGAACCCAAAATAAACAGCTTCAGACTGCTTTTAAAAAAGCTTATTCTGTTCAATCTCAGGCTTTGTTATATACAAAACAGAGTTTGGGTCTTGAAAATTTAGTGAGTATTTTTGCTGTTTATGATGAGGGGAATAAGGTTTATCCTTTTAAAACACAATTTATTGATGAATATTATAAATATCTAAAAGTTTCAGCTGACTGTGAATATAACGATACTGTAAGAAATTACAATAATACTGCCGATGCCTATATTGATTTCGGAACATATGAACCTGAAAAACAGCTCCCTGACAGTTCCTGCGCCAGTGTTAATGTTAACGGCTTTAGTATTTGGGTCACTGTTGATGTAAACGGAGCTAAAAAAGGACCAAACAGGCTTGGTCATGACATATTTGTTTTTGAAGTTGACAGCAAAGATAGACTAACTCCTGTAAAGACTACAAGAATTTATTCAGATGAAGAACTGGAAGATATTAAGAATAATTATGATGATGACTCTTCTTTAGCAAATTCTGTCCCTGCGCAGGCTGGCAACCCATGTTCGAAAAATTCTACACAAAAAGGTAACGGGCTTGGCTGTTCCTGGTATGCATTAAATGATGTAAATCCTGACGATGAAACAAAGGGGTACTGGGAAAGCTTGCCTTAGTTATATAAAAAACATTTTACTTTATGACTTGCACCTTGTTGCTGCGGGGTGCAGGTTTTGCATTTTTCCATAACATAAGGGCATCTTGTATGGAATTTACAGCCGTCAGGGAGATTGGCAGGGGATGGAAGATCGCCTTTCAGGACAATTTTTTTCCCTGTTTTGTTTATTTGAGGTACAGAACTTAATAGTGCCTTTGTATAGGGATGTAAAGGCGATGAAAAAATATCCGCTGTCCTGCCCGTTTCGACAATTTCTCCGAGGTACATTACGGCAACCCTGTCCGCAAGATATTCTATTACGCTCATATCGTGGGTTATCAACAAAAATGTAAGTCCGAATTTTTCATTTAATTCTTTTATAAGATTGATAACCTGAGCCTGAATACTTACATCAAGCGCACTTACAGGCTCGTCTGCAAGAATAAATTCCGGTTCAAGCACCAGTGCTCGTGCAATCGCAATCCTCTGTCTCTGTCCGCCGGAAAATTCATGCGGGTAAAGTTCAAGGCAAGATTCATCAAGCCCAACGAGTTTAATTTTTTCTTTTACAATTTGTTCAATTTTTTCTTTTGAATAATCCGTATTTATTTCGAGCGGTTCTTTGAGAATATCAAAAATTTTCATTTTCGGGTTAAGGCTTGCATAAGGATTTTGAAAAACCATTTGTGCTTTTTGGCGGAAATCTTTTAAATCCTGTCCGCTCAATGCAAGTGTATTCTTATCTTCAAAAATTATTTCTCCTGATTTAACAGGCTCAAGCTGTATTAAAGCTTTTGCAAGAGTGGATTTGCCGCATCCTGATTCGCCTGCAACTGCAAGTATTTCCCCTTTATAAATATCAAGAGAAACCCCGTTTACGGCATGTATAGTTGTTTTGCCCCCTAATATACCCTTATTGGTGTGGTATTCTACGTATAAGTTATTAATTGTTAACAAAGTTTTATCTGGCATAAAAGGATTTTAGCTTAGTCGATGTTTAAAATCAATTGTACAATGATACGAAAAGTTTCTCCAACCGGTTTTCAATTAGCGAAACTTCCTTTATGCGATTTGTTTTTCGGGCTTGTTTATAACTTTTTAATTGTTGCTCAATACAAGTCTGAAAGTTGCAAGATTTTTAATAGAAAGCATTGTATGCTTGTTGTGCTGGCTTTCAGAAATATTGAAAATTCTTATAATACGTTGAATTTCTTCCAAGTCTTTTCTTGATTCAATTTTGTAAACATTTTCTATGGGGTCTGATACTACAGACATTAAAGTATTCAATTCCTGTTCTTTCATAAAACCTTATCCTCTTTCCTGTATATTTATATAAAGGATTTTTTTATAAAGAAATTGCTTTTTTAGGGTAATTGAGGTTAACATTTGTTAACATTTAATGCGAGAGATTTTCCTTAGCCAGCTTCCATAATATATCATATTCCCTGAAATCGTATTCTTCTAACGGTTTTTCGGCTAATTCTTCCATTTTTCTGAAACGTGCCATAAACTTTTTATTAGCCTTTAAAAGAGCCTGTTCTGCATCGATTTTGTTCCATCTGGCAAGATTTACAACCGCAAACAAAATATCTCCCATTTCTTCTTCGGCATGTTCCGGATTGTTCTCTTTTACAGCCTCTTTAAATTCTTCAAATTCTGAATATATGCATTCATAAAGCATTTTTTCATTTGGCCATTCAAAACCTTTTTTAACGGCGCGTTTGCTTATTTTCTGGGCGCTCATCAACGCTGACTGAGACTTTGAAATCCCGTCCATAGCCGATTTCCTGTGAGGTTTTTCTTCCTTTTTTAACTTATCCCAATTGTCTATAATTTCATCGGCTGAATTCACTTTTACATTCCCGAATACGTGCGGATGGCGGTGAATGAGTTTTTCATTAAGCCCCTTTGCAACGTCATCAAGGTTAAATTCCCCCTCATCATCTGCAATCTGTGAGTGCAAAAGCACCTGTAAAAGCACATCCCCGAGTTCCTCTTTCAGATGTTTCATATCGCCGGAGTCCATGGCATCAACGGCCTCATAAGCTTCCTCAAGCATGTTTGGACGTAATGTATAATGTGTCTGTGCCCTGTCCCATTCGCACCCTTGAGGTGAGCGTAAAACCCTTACGGTTTCTATTAATTTATCTAAATTTTCATATCCCATAAGCTTCTCCTTGCTGCTTTATTTTACAACTAAAGTATAAGAAATTCAAATAAGAATACACCAAAAGGTTGAGCCAATATAAAAATTATGATGATATCCTTATAAAGTCGATAAAGTTATACGAAAGGATATTACTATGGCAAATTTATCAATCCCGGCAATTCGTGAACGCTTATTCAATACAAGCAAGCACGAAACCACAACTCAAAGAAATTCTTCAAATCCGTTTGCAGCTTCATCTTTTAAAGGTAATGTATTGACAGCTGACGTATTTGAATCATCAACAAAAAACAACAACCAGCCAAGCTTTACCGGAAAACTGAAAGCAAGTGCTCTTGTTGGTACAATTTCAGGTATTGGTGAAAAATTCCAGAACATGATTAATTCTGTTGTTACATTCGGCAACAAAATGAAAGATAGTGTTGTTAACGGCTGGAATAAACTCAACGGAATAGAAATTTCTTTTACCCCCGCTAAAGAAAAGTTTAATTCTATTTATAACTCAGTTAAAGATGTTTTAAGCACTTCTGTTACTGATTTGATTTCAACAGGTACGAGTACAAAATCTGTTGCAAAAATGGAAGATATGACAGCTGCAAGAAAGTTACTGACTGATAATGTTGCAGCCTGGGAAGCAGCAGTATAAGTAGGGAGGTCTTAAGAATATGGTAGATAAAAAAATAGTAAAAAATGTAACTAATATTATTGAAGGTTTAGGGCAGAACGAAAACCCTGAAACAATTTCTATTCTTGAAGATGTGGGAACAAATTCTAAAATTGACGCAATCAGGGAAATTGCTTCCCGTGCATTAGTTAAGAAAAATGTTCATGATTCTTTAAAAATCGTTATTACTAACAAAGGTAAAGGCATTAATGATATGTCAACTATTGTTGCAATGAGCACTATTAATGAACTTTTATCTTTGAATGATAAATCTGAAGCTATTAAAATATTGGAAGATACAGTAAATATGCATTCCGATGAAGAAGTCAGAGATAATGCAAGATCTGTGAAAGCTTTAATGGCACTTTCATAAATCAAATTCCTGTTTGGCAGGAAGCATTATGTTAAATTTGCCAGATTTTATATATAACTGAAAAACCTGTCTGATATTCAGACAGGTTTTGGGGATTTATATCGCAGTTTACACCGGAAATAACTAAAATCGTCACCCCTGAAATAAATTCAGGGCAGGCTCTGAACTGGTTTCAGGGTCTCATTAATGGAAGATTGGAAGCTAAGAAGGTAAGAAGATATGCCATTATCGGTGAGCGAAGCTCACATGGTATTTGTCATTGCCAGCGAGTGAAACGACCGTCGCAATCGCATAATATCACCCTCCCCTTGTATTCCCCTCCCCTCAAGGGAGGGGATATGGAATTCCTTCCCTTAATAGGGAAGGTTAGGATGGGTTTCAAACAATCTGAACCTCACCC
>CALVEX010000091.1 GCA_944326655.1 Candidatus Gastranaerophilales bacterium
CTGTACGGACTCTGTGAGCCTGACTTAATGTCGGTTTGGACTTTAAGAAATTGTCGGCAATTGTTGTTACAATAATTTGTTTTCTCTGTTCCTCTGTGTACATTCCGAGTTCTGTTAAAAGGTCAACAAAAGCTAAAGAACCCATATCAGCTTTGTTTTCCTCAATAATATTACGGTATTTGCCGAGTGTTTCGCAGGCCTTTTTAGGGCCGAGTGAGTGCGCATTTTCATGACCTATTGTAAACCAGTGGTCAGCTTCATCAAGGTAGAATTGGTGCTGATCTTTATCTAAGATTGCATCCAGTCGTTCTTGGAGTTTTTTCATATCACTTATAAATCTGATTTGTCTGTGATAAACATTTCTTCTTCCGCCGCCAATTGTAAGAGATAGCTTATCGTCATTCGGCAGATTTTCAGCAAGTGTGATTCCTCCTCTGTATGCTCCGACATCTCCGGTTACAGCAACTAAATCAACATCAACCATTGTCTGTTTTAATTTTGGCTGTACTTCTCCCTTGTCTTGAGGAGAGGGTGCCTGAGGTGAGGGGGCAATATCTGCCGCCTGAATATTTTTTTCATTCTCATCAGCATAAGGCATATTTTTTGCAAGTATTGGAAGATATTTTTTTATCGCCATTAAAGCATCTGTTCCTTTTTTATTCACTATTCCGACGCGTCCGCCGAGAAAATCTTTCGGGATTGCTATAATCCCGTGTTTTTCAAGAAGTTCTGAAAGTTCTTTGTTTTCGACAATTGTTCCAGTCATTTCATCTTCGTAATTTTCTCTTGTTATTGTAAATTCAAGAGGCGTATCTTGTAACGTTGCCCATTTTTTATCAGCATAAGCATCAAGCATAGGGTCTGCTGTGCGTAATGCTTTGGCCTGAAGTTTTAAGTATTCTGTGAAATCTTCATTAGTCGATGTTTCTGCTGCTTTATCAATCTCATCAGCCATTTTTGAAAAATCTTCCTTGAATTTGTCAATGTAATCAATTCCGATAAGTTCATTTCCCTTTCTTTCAACAACTGATCGCTGGGTAAGTATTTTTTTGACTTCCTCTATTTTCCCTTCGTTAATCATTTTTGTTAAAATACTGTGAAATTCTTCTTTTGACAAATCTTCAGGGTAAACACCTTTGCCCGGTAATTCTTTTATCCCTTTTGCAAGGTTAATTTTATTTGACATCGTATCAATAGCATTCATGCCCTTTTGAGCATCAAAAAGAATTTTTGTGAGTTCGGCCTGTTTGTTACCTTTTTTTATTTCTTCCTCCAAAAAAGCTTTGAATTCAAGATTGTGATGACAGTCAATCTGCATATTGATTTTTTCTAAGATATATGCGGCTTTGACGAGATGTTTAAGTGTTTCTTTGTCGCCTTGTGCAAGTTCCAGATATTCCGGAGCATCGCATTTAAGCATTTTTTTTGTCATTAAGTAATCTTTATGCGTGCGTTTTTCAAGTTCTTCCATAGACAAATTAAATTCAAACTCTCTCATATTACTCTCTCCTTTTGTTTTATACTAATTATAGCACATATTATAAATAATTAAAATCGGCCTATATCGGGTTTATATCGCAGTTTACACTAAATGTATTCAAAATACAGTCATAATGTCATTCCGAACGTCGGATTGACCTCCGTGTTTCGGAATCTCTATATTGTTAGACCCTGCGGAAAACCGGACATTTTGCACAAAATCATAGATTTTGGCAAAAGCAGTCAAACAAGTTCAGGGTGACGCTTTTTACCATATTTAGTATAAACTGCGATATAAGTCCCCCTATATCCTTCAAAGGCAAGTATCTTGAAAATAATCAAATAATATGTTATAATTATGGTTGTTACAGGAAAAGAGGAGTTGTCGAATGAGAAGTTTATTAAGAATTTTGGAAGTCTTCGGGGGGGGGGCACTCTAGGCTTTGCCGGAGGGCAGGAAGCCCGGAAGGCAAGATGTCAGGCCAGTTACGTCATTATGAACTTGTTTCAGAATGTTTTATTTGGAAGATTGGAAGATAAGAGGGTAAGAAGATATGCTATTATCGGCGTGCAAAGCTCACGAAATATTTGTCATTGCGAGGGAGTGAAACGACCGTGGCAATCGCAAAATAGTGAAGTTTTATCGATAGTTAAACCTCACCCCACCCCTCTTTTTCGCCCTCTGCCACAATATTTATTAAACTTTAAAACGCCTGAACAAGTGTTTTTAAAGGACAGGGAGAGCAACTCCCTGAAACGAACTTATTCACCTATTGACCTATTCACTTATTCACTTAAAAAGAAAGCTGCCTTCACTTTGGCTGAGGTTCTAATCACCCTCGGCATTATCGGTGTTGTTGCTGCTATAACATTGCCTTCATTAATTAATTCTTACCAGAAAATGGTATTAAGACAGCAGTTTAAAAAAGCTTATAATACTATGTTAAATGGTTATCGTTTGGCCGAAGTAAATTTGGGGTATCATCCCATGTGTTATTATGGTGATGATCATATTGGTGCATCTTGTCTAAAATATGAAAACGGAGAGTGTGTTGAATATGGTGACCCTGTTAATCCGACAAATCAAAGTTCTGACTGCAGTGTATTAAGAACAGAATTGCAAAAAACTTTGAAGGTAATAAAAGTTTGTGAAGGCAACGGGCTTGCAGACGGATGTATTCCTCCATATAAAGGAAATGATACGATATATAAGGAAAATAACGAAAATGCTTCTGAGGAGGATGTGAATATGGCTACAACAGCTATATCCGGCTGGAGAGAACAGAATATTCAAAATAAATCGCATATTTGGGTTCTGTCTGACGGAATTATCATAGTATGGTATAGTGATTCTACCAAATTATTTGCAGTAGATGTTAATGGTATGAAAGGACCTAATAAATGGGGGTATGATTTATTTGGTTTTAAATTAGTATCAAATTTGGCGAAAACATTATGGCTGGATGGAGCCGGAACTATAGATAAAGGCGGCACCAGAACAACGGAAATGATGCAAAGCATTGGATTGTAATTATTTGTGGTAAGTTTCACCTTTAATAATTTTAAAAGCTCTGTAAATTTGTTCAATAAGAATAAGCCTTGCAAACTGGTGCAGAAAAGTCATTTTAGACATACTCATTTTAAGATTTGCACGAGCTGAAACTATTGGAGAGATTCCGCATGACGAACCTATTACAAATATGATTTCCGATACACCGTCATTTGTCAATTCTTCTATTTTGGCGGCAAATTCTTCTGATGAAAACATTTTGCCTTTAATTTCCATTGTTATTACTAATGATTGTGGTTTAATGTGCGATAAAATTCTTTCGCCTTCCTGCTCTAATACTTTAGATGTCAGATTTTCGTCTTTTATTTCAATTGCCGGAAGTTCAATTATTTCTACAGAAGCATAAGGTGTCAGACGTTTTAAAAATTCGTCTATTCCTTCTTTCAGGTATTTTTCTTTTATTTTCCCGAGTGCAATAATTTTAATTTTCATTTTTGCCCATATATACAGTTTGTGACGGGAATGCGAAATCAATGCCTTCTTTTCTGAAGCGCGAAGTTACATCAAGAAGAAAAGCCCCTTTTATTTTTACAAATGTATCGTAAGAACGTGTTTTGGCATATCCTATAAAACGTATATTAATAGAACTGTTGTCCAGTTCATGCATAAAAGTGTTGAAGTCTTTATGAATATCATGATTTGCAACTGCCGCTTCATTAATAATTTCAATTGCCCGTTTAAGTTTTTCATCGGTTGTATCGTAAGTTACCCCGAAAATTACGTCAATCCTGCGTTTTTTTGCTCCGGAAACATTTGAGATAATGCTGTTTGCTACCATATCATTCGGAACGGTAACAATAAAGTTTTCAAGACTTCTGATTTTTGTGGAACGAATACTGATACCTTCTACCGTACCTTCTAAATCATTAATTTTTACGTAGTCACCTATTTTATATACTTTGTCGCCTAAAAGAGCAATTGTTCCGAATATTGAAGATATTGTCTGCTGGGCTGCAAAGCTGACAGCCAAACCTGTTATACCAAAACCGGCTATAAGAGATGTTAAAGAATACCCTTGACTTTGCAAAAATGAAGCTATAAGAATAAATGCTATAAGAAATTTTACGATTTTGCTAATCAGCGGTACTATATGGTCAATCGGCAGGGGACTGTTATTTGATTTAAATTTTTCTTTAAGTTTATTAGTAAAAATATCAGTCAGTTTAAAAAGAACAATTATAATAATCAGGTTAATAATTGTTCCTGCTATCAGGTTAATTTTGAAAGCAGCGAATATTTTGTCCAGCTTGTCGGCAAAAGAAACAATATCATCAATCATACACATATCTCCAGTTATTAAAAGAGAGTACCCAAAAAGCGTAAGTTGAGACTCTCTTGCATCGTAGGCGAATATCATGAGCCTTACGAGGCAGGATTTCCTGAAAGGATTGAACTCTGTATGCTGCGAACAGCATGAGCAGCATACCAGATCGGAGTCTCGGTAAATATCCGTTTAAAGAAAGTACAAAAAAAGCGGAAGACGAGACTCGAACTCGCAACAGCCTGCTTGGAAGGCAGGTACTCTAGCCATTGAGTTACTTCCGCATATTTCTAATATAATATAAACAAAATTTTTTGCAAGAGTAATTTTATGGTATTTATATCGCAGTTTACACTAAATGTATTCAAAAAACAGTCATACTGTCATTCCGAACGTCGGATTGACCTCCGTGTTTCGGAATCTCTATGTTG
>CALVEX010000092.1 GCA_944326655.1 Candidatus Gastranaerophilales bacterium
TCTCGCTAGCGATTTTTTTATAGTTTTATGGAGGTGAGACAGAGGGGGGGGGGGGGGGGGGGAGAGAAGTAGACTAAATTATTGTCGGAACAACCTGCCTGAATGATTTAAAAGAAATATACAATGCAATTAAAATGAATATAAATATTGATAAAGTAGATTTTGAAAAATACAAAATTAATGACGAGAGATTTATTCTCCCGCAGAATTGGAGGTTATAGCATATGGAAACTATTTTAATTACAGGCGGCACAGGTCTTGTCGGAACCGCAAATGTGAAGTACTTTTTAAATAATTACAAAATTCTGCTTACATACCGAAATGAAGAAAAACTTAAAGTTTTTAATAACCATCCAAATTTAATTCCTTTAAAAATTCAGGATTTAATCGACAAAGATCTGGCAGATAATATTATTGAATATTTAGAAAATCTGAAAATATTTCCGCAATATTTGATAAATATGGCTTGTGATTTACGCTGGCATAAAATTAATGATGACGGACTTTCATCAAGAGAATGTCTTATTAATCATTATATCGGAAATGTTGTGTTTCCTTACGAACTTTCATTTAAACTTGCAAATCACCAGAACACAAATCTAAAAAAAATAATTAACATTTCTTCAATGTATGGAATAGTTCCGTATGACCCGAATTTATATAATAACCCGTTAACCGAAACTCCTATTCAATATTCTTTGAGTAAATGCGCACAGATACATTTAACAAAAGAATTAGCAATAAGATTAAAAGACAAAGGGATTTTTGTAAATTGTATATCTTATGGCGGCATTAACGGTAGAGCAAACGATGATTTTAAGAAAAAATTTGAACGGGTTACACCGCTCAAAAGGATGATGGAACCGGAAGAAACAATTGCACCGGTTGAATTTCTTTTAAAAGAAAATTCTCATTATATAACCGGACAAAATATAATCGTAGACGGCGGCAGAACTGTATGGTAAAATATTGGAGAAGTATAAAGGAATTCTCATGTACAAATTAGGCTTAAAACTATGGTCAACAAATACTGATAATTATTATAAAGAAGCTAAAAAGCTTTATTCAAATAATATTTTTGACTATATAGAATTGTATGTTGTTCCGCAAACAACAGAGACTATTCCAAAATGGAAAAATATAAATATACCTTTTATTATTCACTGTCCTCATTTTGCACATGGATTTAATCTTGCGAAAAAAGAAAAAAAAGAAAGTAATTTTGAAATTTACAAACAGGTAAAAACATTTGCAGACGAATTGAATGCGCCTTATATAATATTTCATGGTGGAATTGACGGCAGTATAGAAGAAACAGCCTCACAGCTGGCAAGTTTTCAGGAAAAAAGAGCCTTAATAGAAAATAAACCCTGTGTTGCCTTGCCAAATAAAATGGGAGGGAAATTTTGCAGAGGTTACAATCTCCAAGAAATTCAATTGGTAAAAAATGTTGCAAATTGCGGTTTTTGTCTTGATTTTGGACATGCAATATGTTCTGCTAATTCACAAAAAAAAGACATTTATAAATATTGCGAGGAGTTTTTAAAACTTAATCCAAAAATGTTTCATCTAACCGATAATGCAGATATAAAATCACCTTATGACTCGCATTTACACCTCGGAAAAGGCCAGCTTAATATTTTAACAATTTTGCAAATGTTAAATGAAAATGCTATAATAACTATAGAGACAGTTAAAAACAGTAAAGAGAATTTAGATGATTTTGCAGAGGATATTCAATGGCTGAAAAGTATATAATTTCAATTCTAACAGACAAGACAAGCTGGATGAATAAATACAATATAGAACTTAAACATCTGCTTGAAAATCAGGGGCATAAAGTATTCTGCGTAAGTTCGCCCGAGGACTTGCCTGATGGTGACATTGCCTTTTTTTTAAGCTGTTTTAACATAATTACAAAAAAATATCTTGATAAAAATAAACATAATATTGTTATCCACGCAAGTGATCTACCACAGGGCAAAGGTTGGTCGCCAATGACTTGGCAAATTTTGGAAGGCAAAAATATTATTCCTCTGTCAATATTTGAAGCTTCCGAAAAATGTGATGCCGGCGATATATACTGGAAAGATTATATTAAACTAAACGGTACAGAATTAATTGATGAGTGGCAGGATTTGTTAGGTAAAAAAATCATAGAAATGTGTGTTAAATTTACACAAAATTATAAAACATTAACACCTGTCGCACAAACTGGAGAAGAAAATTTTTACAGACGCCGCGCCCCTAAAGACAGCGAACTTGATATCAATAAAAGTATAAAAGAACAGTTTAATTTATTACGTGTAGTTGACAATGAAAAATACCCGGCATTTTTTACATTTAAAAATAAACGATATATTATTAAAATTTTAGGGAGGGGTAACCTCTGCCGATTTTTAGCTTGTATTAGATTTGAGGTTAATAAGAGGAGTACTTATGCTTAAAATCAGACATGCAAAGGACTCCGATATGGAAAATGTTTATAAATTATCGAACGATGATATTGTTCGTATGAATTCAATCCACAAAGAACATATAAAATGGGAAGAGCATATAAAGTGGTTTTCAGAAAAATTGAATTCTCCAAATGTGATTTTTTATATTCTGGAGTTTATGAATAAATTTGCTGGTTATGCACATATTGACTTAGAAAAAAATAATCAATGGATTATAACAATACATATTTCCAGTCAATTTAGAAATAATGGATTGGGGGCAAAATTTTTAAATTATATATGCCAGAATAATTCGGATAAAATAATTGTTTCTTATATAAAAAAAGATAATATTGCATCCCAAAGGATATTCGAAAAAAACAACTTTATATTTATTTTTAATAAACGAATTAATAATGAGATTTATAACATATATTTTAATGAAGGAGACAGCTTAACTGTATGAAATTTACAGAGAAGAAAAATATTATAGCTGTTAGCAACAGTTTGTATAATAATACAAAATTATTTGGTAAAAATAATATTATTTATATACAATCAAAAGAGGAATTAAACTATGAAAGTTTAAAGAAGATTAACCCAGGATATATTTTTTTTGCACATTGGTCATATATAATTCCTGCAGAAATTTATGAAAATTTTAATTGCGTAATTTTTCATATGACTGATCTCCCGTTTGGCAGGGGCGGCAGTCCTTTACAAAATTTGTTAGATCGTGGAATTTATCACACAAAAATTTCTGCAATTAAATGTGTAAAAGAGCTTGATGCGGGTGATATATATTTAAAAAAAGATTTTGATATTTTTTATGGTTCTGAACGGGAAATTTATGAAAGGGTGGGAGATATCGTATCTGATATGATTGATGAAATTATACTCACCAATCCCAAACCGGTATCTCAAAAAGGTGAAGCTATATGTTTTAAAAGACGAAAACCTGAACAAAGCAATATAATTGATTTGCAGGATTTAACTAAAATTTATAATTATATAAGAATGCTGGATGCTGATGGTTATCCTAAAGCATTTATTGAAAACAAAAATATTAAGTTTGAATTTTCTGATGTAAAATTCAAAAATGGGAAATTAACAGCACAGGTAGAAATAAAGGTAAAAGATGAAAATAAATAAAACAATTCTTATAGTAGCAGCCCATCCTGATGATGAGGTTTTAGGATGTTTTGGTACTATTGCAAAATTAATAAAAAAAGGTTATCAGGCATATACGTTAATATTAAGCGGAGGAAAAACTTCCAGAGGAGAAACAGACAAACAAGAGATTGAAAGACTTAAAAAAGAAATGCAAAATGCAAATTTTTTAATAGGAATTAAAGAAGTATTTCAGAAAAATTTTCCGGATAATGCATTTGATAGTGTGCCTTTATTAGAAATAGTTAAACAGGTTGAAAAGATAAAAGAAAAAATTAAGCCGGAAATAATATTTACACACCATTCAGGAGATATGAACATTGATCATCAAATAACCCATAAAGCCGTTTTAACAGCAACAAGACCGATGGTTAATGAATATGTAAAAACTATTTATGCCATGGAAGTACCTTCTTCAACTGAGTGGAATTCATTTTCTGTGAATAATATATTTATACCTAATGTCTTTATTGATATAGCAGAAACAATTGATTTAAAAGTTAAAGCAATGTCTAAATATGCTTCAGAATTAAGAGAATACCCGCATCCACGTTCGCTTAAGAACATAAAAGAAATTGCAAAAACTAACGGAACAAAAGTCGGACTAAAATATAGCGAAAATTTTATGTTAATCAGGCAAATTATTTAAAAATTTTTGTGTTAATATAATTTGGAGGTTTTTTTATGCATACTTACATCATAGCTGAAATGTCAGCAAATCATTGCGGTGATAAAGAACTGGCAAAACAAATTATATTAAAAGCAAAAGAGATAGGTGCAGATGCGATTAAAATTCAGACCTATACAGCGGATACCATAACTATAGACTGTCAAAATGAAGAATTTCTTATAAAAGATGAAGATAGCTTATGGAACGGAGAAAATCTATACAATCTTTACCAAAAAGCCTATACACCTTGGGAATGGCAAAGAGAATTAAAAAATTATGCAGATAAAATAGGTATTGACTTTTTTTCAACGCCATTTGATTATACAGCAGTTGATTTCTTAGAAAGTATTAATGTACCTATGTACAAAATTGCCTCGTTTGAATCCATAGATTACCCCCTTATAAAATATGCAGCAAGGTTAAAAAAACCGATGATAATTTCTACAGGAATATCATCAGTTGAAGAAATTCAAGGTGCAATTGATGCTTGTAAATCAGTCGGTAATAATAACATTACACTTCTGAAATGCACCTCGGCATACCCTGCAAAACTTGAAGATATGAACCTTAATACCATCAAAGATATGTATGAAAAATTTACACCACAAGGTGTGAAAATCGGACTTTCCGACCATTCAATGAGTATTGTCCCTCCTGTTACGGCAGTTGCATTAGGTGCTACGGTAATTGAAAAACATTTGACTCTTGACAGGGAATTAGGCGGAGCGGACAGCGGATTTTCACTTAATCCCGAAGAATTTAAAAACATGGTTCAGGCAGTTCGCGAAACCGAAAAAGTATTAGGAAGGGTTGATTATTCAATTAATGAGAAAAACCGAAAATTTGCACGCTCACTCTATATTGTAAAAGATATAAAAAAGGGCGAAAAATTTACAAATGAAAATATTCGTTCAATAAGACCATCTTACGGTTTACATCCTAAATTCTATGAAGAAATCCTCGGAAAAACCTCATCAGAAGATTTAAAAAGAGGAATTCCCTTAAAATGGGAATATATTATGTAAAAAAATGGAGATTAAATATCTAAATTTGTAACTTAATAAAATACCTTAGTTATTGCTTCTTATTAAACATTATTAAAAACAACGCTATCAAGGAAAAGCCAATAAATAATAATTGTAAAACTGTCAGTATATAACATTTCCATAAAAGTACACAATTAAAGAAAATGCCGGAAACAGTGAGGATTTCCGGCACATTACTTTAAATTTCGTTTAAAGTAAAGAGGTGATGATTATATGTGATTTTAGTTTACATAAAATTAATTTACATAGTCATAAGGTTTGCTGCCTGTTGCTTTATATAAGCTGATTGCATCTGTCATACATTCAACTTTTTGCTGGGCAACAAGCTTTTCAATAGTCAGAAGGTTTTCCTGATATTGAATTAAATCCAGTTTGGAAATTGTTCCCTGATTATATTTGTGTTCGTTGTAGGAATAATCAGTTTTTTCCAAATTGTATTGATGTTCTGTTTGAAGCATTTTGTCTTTGTCAAGTTTTGCTGCAACCAGCGCATCGTTAACTTCCTGAATAGCTGTCAGGTTAGTTTTGTAGTAATCCTGTAAAATTCTTTCATAAGTTGCTTTTTTCAATCTCAAATTCGCAATTAACGATCCGCCCTGGAATAAAGGGGTCATAAGCCCGCCGGCAAGCCCAAGAAGCATATTTTTTGTGGTAAATAAGCTTCCTAAATCTCCGGCATTAAAAACAGCACCGCCTAAAATATTAATTGACGGGAGAAATTCTTTTTTTGCAACTTTAACATCAATTCCCGCTTTTTCAACCATTAATTCAGCCTTCAGATAATCGGGCCTGTTTGTGATGATTTCGGAAGGAATTTGTGAAGGCACAGCTATTTGATAATTTATATTATCAAGCGAATTTCTTTCAAGAGAATTCGCATTTTCCGGACTTTCACCAATAAGCACGCTCAACTGGTGCAGCATCTGCTCTCTGTTTTTCTTCAACTCAATTAAATCGGTTTGGCCCTGAACTAATGATTTATTAGCTCTTACTGTGTCGGCAGTAGATGTTAAGCCTTCTTTATTGCTTGCTACCATTAAATCATAAATTTCCTGTCTGATTTTAACGATTTCTTCCTGCAATTCAACCATTTTGTCGAGATTAATTATGTTAAAATATGTTGAGCCTACGGCTGAGGCAATTGAAATATAAGCTGCGCGTTCATCAAGTTTTGAACCTTCGTAAAGTTTTTTTACGGCCTGTGTTTTATTATGGTTTTTCAAAAAGATATCTGCTTCATATTGAACAATGATAGGAACACCAAATGCCGCATCAGTACTTGTGCTTCCTGGAGCTTTATACCATGCCGGCCCGAAACCTCCGACTGCTGAAGGAAGTTCATTTGCAAATTGGGCTTTTACATTTTGATAATATTCTTCAACATTAAGAGTTGCCATTTTTAAGTCATAATTATTTAAAACAGCCTTTTGTATATAATTGTTAAGAATATCATCGTTAAAATTTTCCCACCAGTTCAAATTTATATAAGCGAATTTGTAATCATCAGATGTTTTTTGTTTTTTATTTTTGCTGACCATGCTTTTGAATTGTTTCGGGGTAGCAGTAGAAGCTTTTGCATTTTCTTCAACTGC
>CALVEX010000093.1 GCA_944326655.1 Candidatus Gastranaerophilales bacterium
AATACATCATTTACTGCTAAAACAAATACACGCAAGCTATTTGAAACCGTACTTTTAAAAAATTTTGAAGGTCAGGGAATAGACAGCATGAAAGCCGTAACAAAAGACTTATATCCGGATTTAGGCTTTGTCGGAAGCAGAGGGTTCAAATATTACGCGCTTCAAATCAGGGATGTAGTTATGAATAATTACCCTGAGCTTGCCGAAGACATAAAAACAATACAAGCCCACATAGAAAGCCACCCCGGAATATCAAAACCCGAACTTGCAGGTTATGTAAAGCCCTTTATTGAAAAATACGGAGAAAATATTGATATTGTTGTATAACAATTTATAAAATATCACCGGCTGTTAAAATAATATCTTTTCCATGCTGCCTCAAAATTAGTTCTCCGCTGTCATTTAAACTTAGTGCAATGCCTTCAACATGTTCATTTAATAAATTTACACAGATATGTCGTCCCAAAAAGTTACATCTTTTAACATATTCATCTTTAATACTGGTGAAGCCGTTTTCTAAAAATTTGTCATAACTCTTAAAAAATTCATGTAAAAACTTTTCCAAAAACAAATTTTTATCTTCATATTCCCGCTCAAGCTCAATATTCAAAGAAGTAGCCGCCTTGTCAATAATCATGACAAGCTTTGATTTGTCTGCATTCAGATTAACACCTGCTCCGATAACCAAACCTTTTAAATTGTTCCCGGACATGACTACTTCTGACAAAATCCCTGCAATTTTTTTCCCGCTAATTAAAATATCATTCGGCCACTTGATTTCCGGTTCAACTCCATACTCTTCCAAAACCCTGCATAAAACAACAGCAGTAAACTGGGTTAAATTTGCATACAAAGGCAAAAAAGTACATGAAGGCTTCAAAATCAATGATACAAAAAGGTTTCCTTCTCCCAAATCAATCCATTTGCGCTTAAATCTTCCTCTGCCGGAAGTTTGAGAAGAAGCGCTAATTACAGTTCTGTCTTCAAATTTTTCAATATTTAATTTAGCGTAAGAATTTGTTGAATCAATTTTTTCAAGATAAATAATATTCATACTTCCCCTTTAAATAGTTTATATACATTACAATATTAAACCCAATAAAAAAAATTTGCGATTTTTTTTTTACGAGTTAAAATAAAAACATAAGGGAGAGAAATTTATGGAACATTGGGTTTACACATTTAAGATTGCGGGGCATGCCCTATCAGTTAATTTAGATACTATCTTAACAATGTGGTTTGCAATGGCTGTTGTTATAATATTTGCAATAATAGCAACAAGACATCTTTCTCTTGTTCCGGGAAAACTTCAGGCTGTATCCGAGGGAATTATGAAATTTTTCTTCGGAACACTTGATACCATGGTAGCAAACAATAACAGACAGCATGTTCCACTCGTTGCATCTTTGTTTTTATTTATAGTTACGGCAAACTTAATGGGACAGCTTCCTTTAAGAATTATCCATCTGAAAAACGGCGGGGAACTGGCTTCTCCGACAAATGATATTAATCTTACAGCCGCAATGGCTATTATAGTTTTAATATATTACGTGTTTATGGGAATACGTGCAAAAGGCCACAAATTCTTTTTACATGAATTGAGCTTTACGGGAATTGTTATGGCTCTGGTTGAACTTTTAGAAATGTTCACAAGACCTTTAAGCCTTGCAATCCGACTTTTTGCGAATATATTTGCCGGAGAAATTCTGGTATCAATAGCACTTGGAGGGCTGGCATATTTTCTGCCGCTTCCTATAATGCTGTTTGAAATTCTGGTTGCATTTATTCAGGCAACCGTATTTATGATGCTGACAATCGCTTATATTGGCTCAGCTACAGGAGAAGAACATTAGTTACTTTAGAAAAAGTATTTAAATAAAGGAGAAAAAAAAATGGTTGACACAGCTACAATTTCACAAATGGCACACTTAGGTGCAGGTATTGCAATTGGTTTCGGTGCAGTAGGCGCAGGACTTGGTATCGGTTTTGCTACAAAAGGTTTGATGGATGCAGTTTCAAGACAGCCTGAAGTAGCAGGTAAGGCATTCGGTTTCTTCCTGCTCGGTGCTGCTTTATCAGAAGCTTGTGCATTGTATGCATTCGTTATCGCTTTCTTACTGTTAGGTAAATAATCGGAGTAATTGCAATGGAATTTAATGCAACATTTTTAGTATCAGCTGTAAGTTTTATTATATTCACAATAATTATGAATATAATATTTTACAAACCGCTTGAAAGAGTTATTGACGAAAGGCAGAAATTTTTGGATGAAACCAAAAATGATGCTGTATATTCAAGCAATAAAGCTGACGCAATTCTAAAAGACAGAGATGAAAAATTAAGTAAATCTGTTTCCGACGCTAAAAAACTTGTTGCAGACAAAGTAAATGAAGCAAATGAAAACTCCAGAGCAAGAACGGGAGAAGCAAAACAAAAATCAATGGAAGAAATAACTTCTGCCAAATCAAGTCTTCAAAATGAGGCTAAACAAAATACGGAAGAATTAAAAACAAAAGTTAAAGATCTGGCAGAAGTAATATCTTCAAAAGTACTCGGTATGGACGTAAAAATTGAAAATACCGATAATGAACTCATAAACAGGATATTGAATTAATATGAACGAATTGATAAACTTCTGGAATCTAATAGTTGAATCAAATACATTTAATTTTGTTGTTCTTATACTTATTTTTGCAATAATTTTTAAGAAGATTAACATCTCTGATACAATTGAAAAAATAAGGCTGGATATAGTAAACACTATTGATAATGTAAAAAAAGAGCAGCAGAATGCGAAAATAAAACTTGCAGATGCACAAAAAGCAATTGAGCATATTGATGACGATATCAAAGACAGGTTAAAAGAAGCAGGTCAGCGGGCAGACAGCATTTCTAAACAAATTTTAGAAAATTCAGATGCACAGGTTAAACTCATTGAAAAGAATATTGAAAGAGTAATCACAGCGGAAGAAAAAACTCTTTCTGCACAAATGACGAAAAAAACCGTAAAATCGTCTGTTGAACTCGCTAAAGAACATATAATAAGTATGTTAGAAAAAAATCCGGAACTTCACAAAAAATATATTGACGAAAGTATTGAAAATTTAGATAAGGTATAATCCATGACTGATAATAAACATCAAATATCAACTTCTGAAAAAATATATGCAGATTCGCTTATTCAGGTTGGAAAAGACGGAGTATTAAGTTTTGACCAAATTCTTAATGACCTGGAGACCATAAAAGAAATTACCTCACAGTCTAAAGATCTTGTTGAAGTTATGGAAAATCCGGCAATTGACGATGAAACAAAATATGACATCATTGACAGTGTTTTTTCTAAAGGTATAAACGAAAAAATCATAAATTTTTTAAAAGTACTTATTAATAAAAAAAGATTTAAGGAATTAGACAAAATTATTCAGGCATATTCGGATGAACTGGATAACATTAATAATCTAAAAAGGGTTGAAGTTATTTCAGCATCGGAACTTTCTTCCGAACAAACAAAAAGGATTACTGAAAAACTTCAAAATAAATTGAAAAAAAATGTAATTATCAGCAGTACAATTGATAAAGACATAATCGGCGGGCTTGTTATAAAAATCGATGACGATGTTATTGACAACAGCCTGAGAAATAAATTAGAAAGTTTAAGTAAAAATATAATATAAAGGGGAAATTATGGCACTTATTAAACCTGATGAAATCAGTTCTATAATTAAAAGCAAAATAGAGAACTATGATATTCAAACAGAAGTATCAAATACCGGTACCGTAATAGAAGTCGGCGACGGTATTGCAAGGATTTACGGACTTAGAAACGTAATGTCAAATGAGCTTGTAACATTTGAAGACGGTAAAGACACTTTAGGAATTACAATGAACCTTGAAGAAGACAACGTAGGTGTTGTAATTCTTGGCGAATATACCCAGATTAAAGAAGGTATGACCGTTAAAACCACTGGCAGAATTGCTTCAGTACCTGTTGGCGACGGGCTTATCGGAAGAATTATCGACCCGACAGGTAAGCCAATTGACGGTAAAGGAGAAATTGAATTTACGAAAACCCGCCCTATTGAAAGGGTTGCACCTGGTATCGTAGCAAGAAAATCAGTTCACCAGCCGCTTCAAACAGGATTAACAGCGATTGATGCTCTGACCCCTATCGGCAGAGGCCAACGTGAATTGATTATCGGTGACAGACAAACAGGTAAAACAGCAATTGCAATCGACACAATCATTAACCAGAAAGGTCAAAATGTTATTTGTATTTACGTTGCAATCGGCCAAAAAACTTCAACTGTTGCCCAAATCGCTAAAACTCTGGAAGAACACGGAGCAATGGAATATTCAATTATTGTTTCGGCTACAGCTGATGAACCTGCTCCTTTACAATATATCGCACCGTTTGCAGGCGTTGCAATCGGCGAAGAATTTATGGAACAGGGTAAAGATGTTCTGATAATTTATGATGACCTGTCAAAACAAGCTCAGGCTTACCGTGCAATGAGTTTGCTACTGAAAAGACCGCCGGGACGTGAAGCATATCCGGGGGATGTATTCTATTTACACTCAAGACTTCTTGAACGTGCTGTAAAATTGAGCGACGAACTTGGCGGCGGAAGTATTACCGCATTACCTATTATTGAGACACAAGCCGGTGACGTATCTGCATACATTCCAACAAACGTAATTTCAATTACAGACGGACAGATTTTCCTTGAATCAAATCTGTTTAACTCAGGTGTAAGACCGGCCATTAACGCTGGTATATCTGTTTCACGTGTAGGCGGTGCAGCACAGACTAAAGCTATTAAACAGGTTGCAGGTAAATTAAGACTTGATTTGGCCCAATTCAGAGAATTGGAAGCATTTGCACAATTTGCTTCAGATCTTGACCAGGCAACAAAAAACCAGTTGTTACGCGGCGAAAAACTTACTGAAGTACTGAAACAGCCTCAATACAATCCGTTAAGTGTTGCTGAACAGGTTACAATTCTATTTGCAGCCAATGAGGGAATTCTTGATGATGTTCCAAATACCGACATTAGCAAGTTCAAAAAAGAATGGTTTGCATATCTGAACACAAATCTTTCAGACCTTGCAACCAGACTTAATGACGGAGCTAAATTAGAAGACACAGATAAGGAATTGCTAAAAGAAGCTTTGAAAAACTTCAAGAAAACATTCTAGTGTGTTTTGTGCGATATAAAAACGCCTTAGAAGTAATCGTAAGCAAGGGTAAAAAACAGGTGCGAGGGATAAAAAATTCCAACACAATTAAAGGGATTACAATAAAACCCGAGTGCGTTGACAAGGCAAAGCGATAACAAAAATATTTAGAAAGTTAATGCAAAACCTGCAAAAGCGCCTTATAGGTAGTCGTAAGCAAGGGTAAAAAAAAAGGTGCGAGGGATAAAAAAATTCCAATACAATTAAAGGGATTACAATAAAACCCGAGTGCGTTGACAAGGCAAAGCGATAACAAAAATATTTGGGAAGTTAATGCAAAACCTGCAAAAGCGCCTTAAAAGTAGTCGTAAGTAAGGGTACAAAAAGATGGCAAACTTAAAAGATATAAAAAACAGAATACAGAGTGTTCAAAGTACGCAAAAAATTACAAAAGCAATGAAAATGGTAGCTGCTGCCAAGGTAAAAAAGGCGGAAAATACCGTTAAATTATCGCGTCCGTTTACCGCTGAATTAGTTTCAATGTTCAAAAAACTTCTGGACTCAGCCGGAAGTTATAATGCACAGGGCCTAAAAATAAAATCGGCAATTGATAATTACCCTGAACTGTTAAAGGCAAGGGAAATAAAAACAGTCGGACTTCTTGTAATAACATCCAATAAAGGGCTTGCGGGAGCTTATAATGCAAATATTATAAGAAGGACAATACAGACAATTACCGATTACAAAAATCAGGGAATTAACACTGTTTTATTTATCGTCGGTCAAAAGGGAGTTTCCTCGCTCAGGAGAAAATGCAAAGATTTAAATTGTGAAATTGCAAAAACATATTTTGAAGCAGCAAATTCTCCGACCCCAGAAGCGGCAAAGCTAATTATTGAGGATATAGCAGAGTACTTTGTATCACACAAAATAGATAAAATTGAAGTTATTACAACACGCTTTAAAAATATGATGAGCTATTTTGCTGAAAATTGGGATATTTTGCCATTAAAAGGATTAAATGATGACAAAGAAAAACTGCACGATAATGTATTAGATCCTCTTATGGAATTTATGCCTGATATGCAAAGTATATTACAAAAAGTAGTTCCGATGTATATGACTAATATTCTTTATCAGTCATTATTAGAAGCTCAGGCAAGTGAACTAGCAAGTAGAATGACAGCCATGTCAGCGGCAACAAGCAACGCAGAAAAAATGATTTCCGAGTTATCTGTTGTCTATAATAAGACAAGGCAGTTTGCAATTACACAGGAAATTATTGAAGTTGTTTCAGGCGCAAATGCGCAGCTAGGATAATGATTGAAAATTCCGGACAACTTCTTCCGTGCGTGCGGGTTTGTTAACTTTTTATTGAGACCTCTGCTCGAAACCTTCTTGTTGCACCAGCCATTAAATAGGTATGATTTGCTTTCAGCTTTTGTTTGTTTGCACAGATTTCGCTTCCATCTCAAAAACTTACCCTATTGTTTATTCGCCAAAGCCGCAAGAGAGGGCAATAACTTTACATATAATTGCTTAAAAAGGCAAGATTATCAGGCTTCATCATTGATTGGTACTGTTCTGAAGCCTGCGGCTGTAAAGATTTTGCATCTTTTTCCGCAGCGAGTTTTGCTTTTCTCTTAGCTTCGGATTTATTTGTCATATAGATATTAAGTTTCGGAATACCAACCCCAAGAACGAGTCCTGAGTACAAGTAACCTGCAACCTGAGCAAGGCTCAGTATCATTAACTGCTTTTTAGTTCCTTTACGTATAGCCTCTGATACATTAGAAGACGATAACTTATTAAGCATTTGTTTAAACGTCAGAGCCTTACCGTTTTCAATAGTACTTATACCGGCAGCTTTAAGCCCTGCATGCAGCACTTCATCACGTGTTTTCATAGGTGCCTTTAATATTTTTCGGACAAAACCTTTGCCATGTTCTTTTTCACTGTAATTTAAAAGCGATTTATCCATAGCATTTGCGGTAATTTTTGCTACAAAGTTGCCGAGAACTAACCAGTTAAAGAAACCAAGAACATCTTTTACAACAGATTCCCTGAGTTCATCTTTGTCACGTGCTGCCATAAATCTCGACATAATAGTAACACCGTATATAAATTTAAACTGATTTATTGTCGGGACCCATCCTTTAAACTGAATTTTTTTCAATAAAGTGCCAATACCGTCTTTTAATCCGATAGAGGCAAGAATTTCTCCGCCTAATAATCCAGCAGCAGCAGATTTCAATCCCCAAAATCCAGCGGAATTATCTTTTTGTCTGCCTTCAACACCAACAAACCCGTCGCTGCCTGTTTTCTTTTTGGTCAAATAAATATTTAACGGCTGAATTGACATACCGACAGCAGAGGCAATACCCAGACCTAATATTGAACGGGCTTTATTCATTTTTTTCAAAGAATTTATGAGTTCCTGTGAATTTCCGTTTAATACTTTTTGTGCTTTATCGCTTACAAATGCTTTTGATACATTGTAAACACTCTCCAACATACTTGATAATTCAACAGGATGATGTTCCTTTGTTAATCTGAAGTTTGTTTCAGATCCGGTAGCACTTGTTATTACCGATTTTGCATATTCTTTCAAATCTTTAGATATTGTCAAAGGAGAATTTTTTGAACTTAAAACTTCAGAAAATTTATTGACAACTTTGTTTACATCGTCTTGTGGTATGTTAACCCAATTGTCTCCAATACGTGTTTGAGCTCCGCTGAACAAATCATTTAAATAAGATTGAACATGAGTTTGACCGGACTCTTGCGGTTTTTTATCCCAGGCCTTTGCCAGAATATCAAGAGTTTCATCATCAACGAATATTTTATGTGCTTTAATTCCGAATTTATTATTCAAAGTTGAAGCAAAAGCCAAACCGGCAAGCATACCATAAACCCCGACAAGCGAATGGTTTGCTGTACCAGAAGCTTCACGTCGTGCAGTTTCAGTTCCGGCAGCAGGACCTCTGTTATAAAAATCAACAGCCGTTCTCGGGATTACCATAGAACCCAAATCTACAGCATTTGCCCCCCACGCCTGGTTGGTTTCCAAAAAACGCAGGCCAAGAGTAACTGCATCAAATGCTCCTGTAAATTTTACATTATCTTTGTTTGGTTCACTATTTTGTTTTATTTGGGGTATAATCGGCTGTACTTTCATTTTTAATTACTCCTTAGGAATGTATAAAAGATTTGAATGCTGTATTATTTTTTAGAACTGACTTTGAAAATTCATTTGTCTGCTTATCCTGCCACTTATTTGTTCCTGTATAGGAAAGCGGATTTGATGATGTATCTGATGCAGGCTGCATATTTGATTTTTGTGCGTTAAGTTTTGCCAGTTCTTCTGCATGTTTTTTATTTGTTTTCGACCTTGTATATAACGGGATAAATACACCTAACGCAAGCAATGAGAATGCAATATTACCTATCTGGCAAATTGTTCTTAAACGCTTGTCTTTCATTGTAACAAGCTCATCTGACGATTTTAAAGTCGTATGTTTAGCCCAATACCAGAACTTTTTCATGAAATTTGCATCCTTGGCCGGAGCCTCGCCAATATGATTTATTAAATGAACACCTTTATCCTTGTTCATTTTTTCCAATAAGGTTGCAATTCCTTTTGCTACATAATCGCCAAGGAAATAAAAGCTTGAAAAAGTAGCTATATCACGAACCGTTGCTTCACGTAATTCATTTACATCTTCAGCCGCGCCCATTCTGCTTGCGAATGTAGCCGTAGAAATAATTCTTGCCTGATCCATGGTAGGGAAAAGTCCTTTAAACTGGAACATTTTTAAAGAAGGTTTGTCCATAAACATTGAAAGACCTGCAACACCAAGCATAGAACCTATTGAAATAAATTTCTGTGTTAAAAGGCGTGCTTTTTCATTTTGAGTAAGTTCTCTGTGCTCTTTTTGTTTTCCAAAATCCTTATAGATTGGAGCGCCTTTTTGACCGGATGTTTTATGGGTAATCCATCTGTTAATCGGCTGCATTGAAATTGCCAGCGGAATAATTAAACCAAGCCCACCCACACTTTTCCAGTTAACAAGCTTTTTGGCCTTAGAGAAATATTCGGAAAGTTTAGAGGCATCTGTGATATTTTCTTTTATTACACCTCTTAGCAATTTAACAGTGTCATCACATACAGATTCCAAATTATTTGAGAAGAAAGCTTTATCACCTTTAAATTTGATATTTTCAGCAATATGAGTTTCTTCAATAATAGCATTGTAAGCCTTTTTAACCGTTTTTTTATCGAATTTATCAGACATTACTGCATCAGTGAGAGAATTCAGGGCATCACGAATTTTTTTATTGCCTACAATTGTTTCACCGCTATTGTCAGTTGTAATTTGAAATATCTCGGCAAATTCTTTTCTGTCATAACCATCTACACCGGATAAGCTTGAAAGTTGATTTCTAAAAGTATTAAAAACGCGCTCTCTGGGTGTAGAACCGCCCGCATTGCTGTAAAAACTGTGAACTTTATCTATAGAATCACTGTTAGCCCAGGTATTTACAAGATTTGATTTTTTGAAATTGCCCATAACAGGGCGTTTAAGAAGCTGAGCGACTCCCATAACTATAAAACTAGGTATTAAACAGTTTACGACTAAGCCCGAAGACTCCCTTCTAAATGCTTCAAAACCTGCATGCCCGTTTGATTCTTTGGTTTCAATAATACTACGCGGTATAATAGCTGTTGACAAGTCAAGAGCTGATACATTAACCATCGGGTATTTTTCACATAACTGGACAGCAGTTATTAGACCATCGCCCAATCCGCCAAAAGCCGGGTTCGATGATTGCCCATGAGAATACCCTTGTTGTTTCAGGGGTGTATATTTATTATTTTCTGAATTACTTAATCTAACTTTTTCAATCATATAATGTCTGGTTTTAAAACTTCACATCAATTATAACAATGACACAATCATATTAAAAGCCGTAAAAAAAAAAATTGCGCGAATAATTTAAATTGTAAAGGTTATATTAAGATAAATTTTTGCATTATTTTTTAAAAATAGAATATTTTAAAATAAAACTTGTAAATATTTTTGAAAAAATAAGTAAAAAATATCTGAATTATTTAAAATTCTAAAAATTAGCAAATAAAAAAAATTGTAAATAATTGTAACAATTACGCTTAATAAATTAAAAAAGTATTGCTAAAGTATATACTAAATAAAGTTTTTCACAAAATCAACGGCATGCTCACGTGTTAAAACATCACCGGAAATTTGAGCCTCATGCAAAGCCTCCATTATTTTTCCAAGTCTAGGAGAAGGTTGAATACCTAAAATTTCCATAACCTCATTTCCGTCTAAAAGTTTCGGCAAAGGCTGCAGAGAATCTTTAACTTCAAGATAAAATTTCAAAAGCATATTTAAAGAACTTATATTACGCTCCACAATTTCATCCGTAATTTCCGGGCCTCTGGCAGAAAGTCTGTCAGCCTGGGCTAGAATAATTGCATCAATAGAATTTAAATCCATTTTTCTTACATAACGCATCATGATTTTCTCGGTTATTTGCGCAGAAGACATTACATGCGACGGGTAAATATGATATTTAATCATCGAAGAAATGTAGTCAATTTGCTTATTTGAGAAATGCAAATTCTTTAAAAATTTTACCGACAATTTTGAACCTACATCATCATGTTTTATAAAACGGTGTTTTCCTTCTTCGATTGTCCAGGTTGAAAATTTTCCCATATCATGCATAAATCCGGCAAGTTTTAAATAAGCAAGTCTTGGTAAGCCCCCGAAATCAACCCTTTGAAGATGTTCGCGAACTTCATCCGATGCATTATCATACAGAATTTGAATTTGTTTTACAGTTTCAATTGAATGATGAAACAAATCAAGATGGTGGTGTGAATTTGGCGGCACCTGTTTTAATTCTTTTACAAACGGAAAAATTTCTTCCAAAAGCCATGTTTTATTCATATTTTCAAGCGCTTTATCAGCAAATTTTCCGCCAAAAAGTTTTATAATTTCATAATTAACTCTTTCAACTGCCGGGATATGAATTAAGTTTGCATATTTACAAACAGCATTAATAGTCTCAGGTGCAAGCTCAAAACCCAGCAAAGACTGAAATCTATAGACACGAAGCAGCCTCAAAGGATCATCGACAAAATTATGTTCATTAACATAATTCAAACATTTGTTGCGAATATCGGTAATACCTCCGGAAATATCAATTACTTCACCGTTTCTCAAGTCAACTGCAATTGAATTTATAGTTAAATCACGACGCATTAGATCCTTTTCAATTGTGCCGCCAACAGGATTTGTCACATCTATATAATTAATTTTATCGGGCAAAACTAAACGATAAATTTTATTCTCCTCGTCCAAGGGCACAAATACAGCATCAAATAATTCAGATAATTTCAATGCAAATTCCCTTGCGTCTTCATCCATTACAATAATATCTCTGTCCGTGGTTTCTATATCCATAAAAAAATCACGGACTGCACCGCCGACAATATAAAGTTTATTGTTAAAGGAATTCACTATCTTTGCCAAAATATCATCTGATTTAATTTTTTCCGTAATTTTCGAATTCATATATTAGATTTCCTAAAGCTACAATTACTGCTGTTTCCGCCTTTAATATCATATCGCCCAGAGTAAGCATAGAGATATTATTATCTTTAAAAAGTTTAAATTCTCTGTCTGAAAAACCGCCCTCGGGGCCTATAATTACAAGAACCCTGTCACCATTTTTAAGGGGATTTTTCATAACATACTCATGTAATGACAGTTGTGAAAGCCTTTCGCAAAATGCAATAATTTTATATCCTTCATTTTTTAAGTTAATTATGTCTTCAAGAGATGAGGCTTCACAGCATTTCGGGACATATGCCCTTTCGCACTGTTTAGAAGCTTCATACATAATTCTCTGCCATTTATCAATTTTCCTTTCGATAACTGATTTACTAAGAGTACAATTATCAGTAAAAACAGGATATAAAGCGTCAACCCCGAGTTCGGTTGCCTTTTCGACAATAATTGACTGAGCATTGCTTCTAAGCGGGCTCTGTCCAAGATATAATCCAAAGCTAAGGCTCCTAGAAGATTTATAACTATTTTCAACATAAACTGTTATCTCCTTTTGGTTAATATTTTCAACAACAGTTTCGTATTGAATTTGATTTTCGTCAATTAAAAGAAGTTTCTCACCTTTTTTTAAACGTAGTGACTTTGCAAGATGATTATAATTTTCTTTATCAGATATAACAATTTTATTATTAGAAACATTTTTTGAGTTTATAAAAAAATGCGGCATTTAAAACTCCTTTAAATAAATTGTAACATAAATATAAGAAATTTTATCAGAAGTCGCTAAGTCAATAAGACTTTAATCAGAATATTTTATGTAACATTTTACATAAAATATTGGCAAAAATTTTAATTTTGAAGTATTATAAAAGTAGCAAAGGGGATTTATAATCGTGGAAAACAATAAAAACAACGAAATGACAATAGGAATACCGCGCGGAATGTCTTTTTATCACAACTATCCGTTTTACTACGGATTCTTTACCGATTTAGGGATTAAAATCGTCTTATCTGACGTTACGACAAAAGAAACTATGACACGCGGGTCTGCACTTGTTGTAACCGAAACCTGCCTGCCGATAAAAGTTTATATAGGGCATGTTCTTAATTTGATTGATAAAGGAGTAGACAAAATACTTGTTCCTTCTATTCAATCCATTGCTCCTAAAATTTATAACTGCTCTAAAATCAGAGGCCTGCCGGATTTGGTAAGGAATGTTGTAAAAAAAGATTTCACGATGATTGAAGCAACCCTTGATAAATCCGAAAAAAATCACGGACTGTATGATTTTTTAAGAGAAATGGCTGAGCCGTTTGGCATTACAGATATGGAAAGAATAAAAAAAGCATCCAAAGCAGGATGGAGAACATATAACAATTTCCACATAATGTCAAAATCAGGTATGAGCTATAAAAAAGCAATGAATTATGCGCTTCAGGGAAAAGTTTTCATAGAAAGCCAGACAAAAGAATTCCCAATATCTATTGCTCTAATATCACACGGGTACAATATTTTCGATGAAAGAACTTCTATGAAAATATTTGATAAGCTCGAAAAAATGGATGTAAGGGTATATTCGTCACTCCAACTTTCAAATGAGCAGATGGATGATGGTATAAAAGCTTTAAGAGAAGAGATGTACTGGGCAAATGAACGCGAAATGACAGGTGCCGCAGGACATTATCTTAAAGATATAAAAATTGACGGCATTATAACACTTACAGCATTCGGATGCGGTCCTGATTCTTTGATGATAGAAAGAATTACAAGACGCGCAAAACGGTTCAATAAGCCTCTGTTAAATTTAACAATTGACGAACAAACCGGCGAAGCAGGATTTATCACTCGTTTGGAGGCTTTTGTTGATATGCTTTTCCGTAAAAAACGCGCAAAAATCCTGAATAAAATTGAGATTAACGGCGAAAGCTCATATATTCCGAATACAAATTATATTGAGACAAAAAAATAGGATCAGGAGGATTAAAATATTGAAACAAGAAGCTTTTGAGCCCCCCCCCCGAAAGCCTAATTGACGGAAGTTCGGAGGACTGGAAGGCAAGAGGGCAGGCTAGTATCGGCGGGCAAGGCCCGCGAAATACTGAAACATGTCATTGCGAGGGAGCGTCACCAGCGTCGCAATCGCATAATAATGAAGTTTTACCGATAATTAAACCTCACTCCTGCACTCTTTTCTCCCCTCTGCCACAATATTTGTTAAACTTTAAAGTATTTGAACAAGTGTTTGTAAGGGAGAGGGAGCAGGAAAGCGTCCTCTCTCCTCGGGAGAGAGTTAGAGAGAGGGCTGATTTGGGAGGTTTGGAAGATAAGAGGGTAGGAAGATATGCAGGTATAGGTGAGCAGAGCTCACAAAGTTTCCTATGTCCTCCCCTTGCGGGAGGACCGAAATCTATGATTTCGAGGAGGGGTCTAAATAACTGGAGTCCTAACGCCTTAGCGTCTTATCGTCTGAAGCAATCAAAACCTCACCCCTACCCTCTTTTTCACACTCTGCAACAATATTTATTAAACTTTAAAGTATTTGAACAAGTGTTTTACAAGGAGAGGGAGAGTAATTTCCCGAAACGAACCTATTCACCTCTTGACTTATTAACTTATTCAATTAAGAAACAAGCAGCATTCACCTTGGCTGAAGACGTTACGCGCGTAGTATTGCCGAACAGACAATGTCGGGTCGCGTTTACTTTGGCAGAAGTTTTAATCACCCTCGGCATCATAGGTGTGGTTGCCGCAATGACCTTGCCGACAATTGTTACCAAATACAAAAGGCAAACTGCAGAAAACAAACTGAAAAAATTCTATTCGGTTATGAATCAGGCAGTTCAAATGTCTATTGCCGAACATGGAGAAATTCCCATAGACAATCAAAATAGAGAATCGGCAAATAATTCGGACTACATTACTATGTGGTATAAAGAATATATCACTAAATATATTAAAACAAATCCCTGATGATTATCCGTATATTAAGTAATATCCTTACATATATAACAGTAATGCGATTCTTCGCCTAAATGTCATTCTGAGGGCTCAGCCCGAAGAATCCCATATTTTAGGCACAGAATGACATATTTATGCTATTTTTGTGTACAAAATGGATTATACTAAATTATAACAAAAGCCTCAATTAAGAGCCTTCTGTTGTTTCTTTAGTTTCTTGATTAGCGTTATTTTTAAAGAGGTTTTTAAGTCCTTGGACAGCATCCTTCATCTGCTGGTTAGCTTCCTGCGCAGATTGCTTTTGCTGTTCTCGTATTGCATTTATATCATCAATTTTTTGCTGAACAGCTTCCTGCACAGCCTGTTTCGTCTGCTGAACCTGTTCTTTTACGGTAGGCTGTTCCAGTGCGGATGTGTCACATTTTGAAAGCCACTTGAATGATTTTACGGAACTTTTACTTTCAACACCGCCGTTAAATACAACTTTAAAGTCTTTATAATTTGTATTTCCTGATGACAATTGCGGAATTGCAGAGACATTTTCATTTTTCGGGTCAGACGTCATTGCATTTATAATATTACCTGTCAATGTTCCGAATTTTGGGATATATGACGTGAGTTTTGTAACTGATAAGTCTCCAAGAGGCCCTAATAAACTGACAACTTCCGCAGAAATTCGTCCCAAAACAGTAACATTTGCAGTTGCATTCAAAAGGTTGTATTGTCCGGTTATATAGTAAGCCATAGAAGGGCCGGCAGTTTTAACCGGATTAAGCTTTGCCCAGCCGTTGTTAAATGAAAGAGTTCCGGAAATCGTCTTAAATTCTGCCGTATTTTTAATCACAGGCAGTGAGGAAACAGAACTTACTGCCGCTTTTATAATACTGTTTGATTGAAGATTTTCCGCAAGCAGGAAGTTTTCAAAACGGCCGATATTTCCCAGAGTTCCGTCCTTTATTTCAAAATCTGCTTTTCCTTTAAGATTTTTCATCATTTCAACATCGGTTGCGCCATGCAGCGTGACATCAGCATTAAAACCCAGTTTTCCGGAAAGAGCATTTTTAAGCCCTGCCGCCCCTGCAATTGCTTTTTCCGCGTTCATATCAGAACCGGAAAAATTAACACCTATCAGACCGTTTGCAATATTATAGGAAACACCTCCCTTTACTTTTCCCTCAAAAGCATCCCCAGTAATATTTTTCAGGTAAAAAACATTGTTCAAAAGCCTGAAATCAGCTGCAAGATTTTCGGCAATAATTCCGCCCGAGACAAATTTCATTAAAGTGCCCTTGCCTTTTAAAACAGGTCCGTCTAAAGAAACAGACATATCGTTCATGGAAAGAAGCATATCAGGCATTTCTATAACAGGAATTTCTATATTGCCTGAGAGATATGGATTTAATGCAGTTCCGGATAAATTTATTTCCCCGAATACGTCGAGTTGTGACTTATTAAATCCCGGAATTTCCATGGATATTTTTGAAGGTATAGAAATATTTAAATTTAATTTTTGAGTTTTGTATAAATCATTAACTGAACCTTTTAAGTATAATAATTCCTCATTATTTGCAAATATTCCTGTATCGGAAAACTTCAGAGTGTCTCCTGATAATTTTATATTTCCTTTTACAGACGTTGTTTTACCGTTCAAGCGGCTGACGTTTAACAAAGAAACATAGTTAGAAGGATCAGCATTTAAAGCAAAACTTACATATTGAGTATTTACATCCCCGGTTAATAAGGCAGACACAGGAATGCTGCCGGATGCTTTAACCCCGTTTCTAAAATCAGAAGGAAGCATTGACTTAATATCAGATGCAATTAAGTTACCATTTGCCTTAATATCAAATCTTAAATTTTTTGTTAAATAGTCGGCAATTTTTCCCGTAACAGCAATTTTTGAATTGTCAAGATACACATCTGCTTTGTCAATGTTAATATCCTTATCGCCAATTGTAACAACAGCCTCAGGCATAGAAATTTGGGCAAAAGGTGTAATAACATCAGCATTAGAAGCGTTAACCTTTCCGTTCATTTTTTTACCGTCTGTATTTAAATCAATCGTTGAGGAAACAAGTTTTACCGTTGAATCAGACGGGATATTTTTAATATTTAAGTTATCAAGACTCAAATTTACTTTAGGTGTAATTTTGTCTAAACGGCCTGTTAGCAATGCGTTCACGGTCAAAGTACCTGATTTCACATCATTATCTTTCAATAACTGCATTTGTCCTAATGCAAGAAGAAGTCCTTTTATCTGCAATTTATCAGCAACTATGCTTATATCAGCATTTGCATCAGGAGTTAAAGTTCCGGTGATTTTTAGAGGATGACCGAGAATAGAAAGTCCTGCATTTTTGATATCAATCATATTATTTGAAAAATCAATATCGGCATTTACATTATCAACAGCAATATTATAAAGTTTATAGCTGAAAGATGAGGGGATGACCTTTAAATATCCTGATGACTCTATCTTTTTTAAGTCTGATTTAATGCTAAAATCAGCATTGATACCGCCAGTTGCAGTAAGTGTATTCAAATCTTTATAATTAAATGATTCGGCCAAGCTGTCAATTATACGCAAAATACTATTAAATTGCGCATTTGATTTACAATTTAAATCAATTTTGGGAGACTTTCCTGTTTTAAAGTTCCCTGTCAATTCTGTCAGCTCATTTTCAGCAGAATACAGTTTTGAATACAAATCAATTTTATTACCTTTAAACGTAACATCAATATTACCCGGAGGCAGCTTTTTACCCTTCACGGCCAAACCCATATCGGAAACACTTGCCAAACCGTTAATATGTATATTATCAAAATCGCCCGTTGTTTTTAAATTCGCAATAATATTGGCACTAAGCTGGTTTTGATGAATATTTTTAAATATATCGATTATATTAATATCAACCGGCTGTAAATTTGTATTTTCTTCTGTCTTGGACGGAGAAAATACAAGGTCATTCAAATTAAGAGCCGGCATGACCTTATTATATACATTCAAATCATATTTAAACTGAACCTTATCATCGAGCATAATCTGTCCGATAGTATAAATTTTTATTTTTTTATCTAGAATAAAATCTTTAATAACAAAATTATCCCCGCTTATTGAGTAAGATTTATCAGTTACGGCATCAATAAACGAAATATTATAATTATTCAGTTTAATATCAGGTAGGTGATTAGAAAGTTTCAAGCCAAAAGGTAATTCGGTCATGGCAGGCTGCCCTGAAGTTTCATTTTCTTCCGCTTCAGGCATGAAATCTTCCAATACAAATTTACCGTCCTTTTTTACTTTTAAATTCACGTTTAAATTGTCGGCACCGGCCATGTCAATTTCTATTTTACGGAGAATTAAAGGCAAAAGAGAAATTTTTCCCTGAACATTATCTGCCATAAGGAATTTTTCATCATCTGGAGTTGAAACATCTATGTGCCCCGCATAAGCTCCGGCCGTTAATTTTGGAGTCGTCAAAATTTTTATATTTTCAATTTTTACCTTAAACCCGCATGCATCTTCAATCATTTTAGAAATTTGGCGGCTGTAGGAATTTGCAATCCCTGATAAAAACAAAGGTGCAATTAAAAAAAGTATATAAAGTACAACAACTGCTGACAAAACAGTTATTCCAAAGTATTTAAGAAAATTTTTCATCACATAACCCTCTTTTTGAAAAAATTGTACCATATAAAAAAAATTTTTCACTCATAAAG
>CALVEX010000094.1 GCA_944326655.1 Candidatus Gastranaerophilales bacterium
GTATTGTTAACATTTCATTGGTTAAAATTTTAAAATTATTGTCTTCCCCTTGAGGGAGGACCGAAATCTTTGATTTCGAGGAGGGGTTCTCAATGAAATGTTAACAAATTCTCCCTTGAGGGGAGAAACCGGAGAGGGTTAACTTTTACCCTCTCCTTTTCAAGGAAAGGGAGTGTAATTCCACGATAAGAACCTATTCACCTATTGACTTATTAACTTATTCACTTAAGAGCATCACCCTCCCCCTTGTTTTCCACATGTCTTGCCCGCTTTGCAGAAGGCAAAAGGCGAAGCCGCGCCCGAATAAACAAATACGTAACATCTGCCGATAGAAATCGTTTACAAGATATTTATAAAATTATTAAAGCTTTAATTGAAATATAATAAAACCTGTTATCCCCGATTTAGTCATATTTCCAAATTATTATTTTACTCACCGGCTTCTTTTTTGTCGTCCGAGGTTTTTATTTTTTGAACAATTTTTTCAATAACCGAAAGTTTTGCAAAATCATCCCTGATTTCCTGGGCTTTTCTCTCCAGCGAGTTATAAACCTGAGAATTTATCTCTCCGCCGATTAAAATCAGAACAGATGTATAATAAAGCCAAACCATTAAAACAGCAAATGCCCCGATTGTACCGTAAACCATATTGTAAGTTTTTAAATTGTTAACGTAAATTGAAAATCCCCACGAACCGATTAACCAGAATGTTGTAAAAAACCATGTTCCGGGAATTGCACTCTTACGCTTAAACCTCTCGTTTCCGCGCAGGTCAGGCAAAATATAATAGCTCAAAAACGACATAAAAAATAATGCAGCAAAAGCAACAGGCCAACGCAAAGTTAATAAAGTTATTGCAACATGTTTTGCCATATGAAAATGCGTAACCATTAAATTTATAATAGCTTTACCAAATACTATAAGGTTTATGCTCAAAAACATTACCATAGTATCCACAAAAACCATTAACAGTGAAAGCGCACGAGTATAAATAAAACTCCTTGTCTCATTAACCTTGTATGCCCTGTTCAGCCCCTTTAATACAACAGCAATAGCGTTAGTTGAAAGCACCAGTGTTACACAAAAACCTATTATTGCCATTAACTTTCCGTGAGAAAAAATCATAGCCTCTGACAGAACCGTTAAAATTAAATCCATTGCCTGCTCCGGCATAAATGTTGCCAGAAAACGCAAAATCGGAGTCATAAGATCTTTGTTCCCCATCCAGCCAAAAATAGACGTCAGCAATAGCATAAAAGGAAAAATCCCTATAACCATCATAAACCCCATTTCTGCAGCCATGCCGTAGAAATCGTTTTTTATGACAGATATAACCAGTTTTTTTACACCTCTTACAAATCCCTTAAAATCCACTTTTTATATCTCTCTTAATTTGATTTCCTCTAAAATCCTTTCCACAGCCTCTTCAACAGGAGCTTTTATTGTACAGCCCGAGGCAAATTTATGCCCTCCGCCGCCAAATATCCCGCAAATTTCCGCCGCATCAGCAAACTTGCTTCTCATAGAAACTTTTGTTGCGCCTGACTTCATTTCCTTAGCAACAAATGCAATCCGTGTCGTTGCAATGGCGCGCAATTTTTCTGTCAGACCTTCCATACATTCATCATTCGCCGAAAACTTTTCCATATCCTTTTTATAAACTGTTGTGTAAGCTATTTTATCATTGTCAAGAAATTTTGCCTTGCTTATACAATAAGCCTGAAACATCACAAGCGTTTTTGAATCCGACTCATAAACCTTTTTATAAATATCTGAAGGATTTACACCTATTTCAACGAGTTTTGAAGCGCATTTAAATGTTTCCGGTTTTGTATTGTCAAATCTGAAAGAACCTGTATCGGTTAAAATTGCCGTATAAAGACAAATCGCTGCATCAAGATTAACATTCAGTCCCATTTCCCTAAAACATTCAAATAAAACCTCGCCTGTTGAACTTGCATCTGGATTAATAATATTTAACTCGGCATAAGCATTGTTTGTTTTATGATGATCGATATTTACCGTAGATTTTGCTTTATTAAACAAAATTTGTCCGTCGCAAATTCTTTCAATAGAGGCGACATCAACATTTATAACCAAGTCATATTCTCTTGATTTATCAATATCATCAATATGCTTTACATCCGAGATATGCGGAAGAAAAGAATATACATCCGGAATTTTAGATATGGAAGCCATATCACACTTTTTTTTGCAATTATCTAAAATTGCGGTATATAAAGCGCACATAGAGCCTAAAGTATCGCCGTCCGGATTAATATGGGAAAATATCAATATATTTTTAGACGATTTTATGATATTATTTAATTCAGAATAATCCATTTCTTAATGATACCACAAAAAAAATATAAATCTACTTCCCCTCCCTTAAGGTAGGGGAATGTAAGGGGTGGGTGAAACCTACGGACAACGGTAAAACTATGAAAAAGGTTCTCTATACTGATTTTGTAACAACCGAATCTCTTGTTGAAGAATTGCTTGAACGAAAAGAGATAAAAAAAGCAATCACACGGAGCAATTTGTATAAATTTTGGGAAAAAGCAGCCGGCTCAAAATTCGGGAAAAAATCAAAACCTTATTCAATGCTTCCGGATGGTGTAATGGTTGTTGCCTGCGAAAATGCTATTGTTGCTCAGGAATTGACGTTAAGAAAAACCCAGCTTCTTGTTAAATTTGAACCGTATTTAAAATCCCTGAAAATGACCGTAAAAGATTTACGTTTTGACCCCAAAAAATGGGGAGCGTAGCCGCTCCACCCATGACAGCTTACGGGATTGCATAAGCCGCTTTTTTAAGTGTTCTAAAATACTTAAAGATATTCTTGTTGTCGCTTTATTCTGTCAATGCACTCGGGTAGTATTGTCATTCCAAACTCGTTTCGGAATTTCCTTATCCCTCGCATTTGTTTTGCTTTATATAAATTGATAACGT